>PWFM01000110.1 GCA_003553895.1 Syntrophomonadaceae bacterium
GTGCTCATGGATGACTATGCCGGGTATGATTCCGGTTTGCTGTCCCAGCACGGCGCTTCTTACCTGATCGAGGCCGGTTATGGCCGCGGTAGCGAGGGGGGACGGACCATTCTTTTTGATACCGGCCAGTCTGCCGGACCGCTGCTGGGCAATATGGAAACTCTAAAGAAAGACCCGCAGGATATAGATATGGTTTTACTTTCCCACTGCCATTACGACCATACCGGTGGTTTGGTGGATATTCTCCAGGCCGGCAACCGCTGCCGGCTTCCGGTTATAGCTCATCCCGCTATATTCAGACCCAATTACTCGGTTAAATCAGGCCTGCGTTCCGTGGGTATGGGTCCGGGAAGCACACTTGAAGCGATCAGGAAAGCGGGCGGGGAAACGATCCTCACCTCCGAGCCCTTGTCCCTGATGCCGGGGGCTGTCACCACCGGGGAAATTAAGGATCGGGTCGATTTTGAATCTTCCCCAACCCTGTCTTTGCAGACCCTGCAGGATGGGAAACAAGTACCCGACCTGATGACAGACGATACCTCACTGGTCTTCATTATGCAGGAAGGGCTTACAATCGTGACCGGCTGTTCGCACGCCGGGATTATTAGCATTATTGAAGCTGCTGTTCGACTGACCGGTGTAAAAAATATTGTGGCTGTTATCGGGGGCTTCCACCTGATCGATGCCTCGGACGACAGGATAGATAAAACCGTTGAAAGTCTGGCCGAGTTTGGTGTGGGCCTGGTTTACACCGGACATTGCACCGGCTTGAAAGCCGAAGCCCGCCTGCTGGAGAGGCTAAAGGACCGCTTCCGGAAGCTTCGCACCGGAATGGTTATAGATATTCCTACACAAAAAGAGGTGTAAAACATGACTTCCAGTTCAACCCCCCGTTACGATCTTGAATATATCAGGAACCAGTTCCCGGCCCTTTCGCTAAAAGCGAACGGTTATCCCGCGGCTTTTTTTGACGGACCCGGAGGGACGCAGGTGCCCCAGCGCGTTTTAGATGCCGTAGCCGATTACCTAATTTACTGCAATGCCAATGCCGGCGGCAAGTTTTTGACCAGCAACAATTCGGACCTTGTAATCAAGGAGGCCCGGTCAGCGCTGGCCGATTTTTTAGGATCGGATTCCGACGAAATTGCCTTTGGCCAGAATATGACCACCATGAATTACCAGCTGGCCCTGGCCCTTACTCGCAGCCCGGGGCGGAGGCGGGAAATAATTATTACCGAGATTGACCATGAGGCCAATCGGGGGCCCTGGTTGGCCCTGGAAGAAAGAGGTTATACTATCCGTGAGGTGAAGATGGACCCGGAAACATGCACCATCGATATGGAGGATTACCGTAATAAACTTTCGGAAAATACCTTTCTGGCCGCTCTGAACTATGCTTCTAACGGGGTTGGCACCATTAATGATGTGGAAGAAATGATCCGACTGGCCCATGAGGTCGGGGCCATCACGGTCGTCGATGCGGTGCATTACGCCCTGCACGGTCCCATAGATGTCAAAAAAATTGATGCGGATTATCTCCTGTGTTCGGCCTACAAGTTTTTCGGTCCCCATATCGGCGTCCTTTACGGTAAAAGGGAACTGTTTTCTGAGCTTGCCTCTTACCGGCTCAGGACCCAGTCCGGTTCGATTCCTCACCTGATCGAAACCGGGACACTCAACCATGAAGGCATTGCCGGGGCTTCTGAGGCGGTAGAATTCATTGCCGATTTGGGCAGGCGGTTTGGCAGTCATTGGGAAGGCCCATCCGCAGCGGGCGGTGAGCAGCTTTCTGAACGGCGGCGGCATGTCCTGGCCGGGATGGAGGTAATGGAGCGATATGAACGGCCCCTGGCCGATAAAATGCTTGAGGAGCTGTCATCAATAGAGCGGGTCCGGGTTTATGGGCCGCCGCGAGATTACCCGCGCACTTCGACCATTTCTTTTACCATCGAAGGCCTTAATGCGCAAAGGGTGGCTGCAGAACTGGGTCAGAAAGGAATTTTTGTTTGGGATGGGCATTTTTACGCCATTCGCCTGGTAGAAATATTGGGACTTGAACCATATGGCGGGCTGGTCAGGGCAGGACTTTGCCCTTACAATACCGAAGAAGAAGTTGATCGCCTGCTGGAAGAAATCCGCAGGTTGGCCGAAAACGGCACCGGGAAATCTTAAACGGGATATTGCTGTTGATCGATTCGCCTGGATTAAGTAGATTTATGGCGATAGGACTAAAATAAACAATACAAAGGAGCGTTCGCCAACTTGAAAATCAAAGAAATATACGACTATGTAGTGGAAAAAGGCATTGAAAAAGACCCCCGCAAACGCGATGGGGTGGAAGAGTTACTGGCCAGGGAACAGAAGAACTTTGAAGAGATGAAAGAAAAGGAAAAAGAAGAATATGACCGGGAGAAGCTTACCAACCCCTACAGTGATACCCGGATCCTCTGCGGTGACCCGGGCGCTGAAGTAAAGAGAATGATGGTCGGGGTCGATATTGAAGTTGGAGAAGTCCTGCTGGCGGATCGACTGGCTGAAAAAAATCGTCCTGTTGATTTGATCATGACCCACCACCCGGAAGGCAAGGCCCTTTCCCGGTTGCACGATGTCATGCATATGCAGGAAGATATTTTAGCCCGTTACGGGGTTCCGATCAATGTGGCTGAAGGAATTATGTCTTCCCGAATCAGCGAGGTCAAACGCGGCCTGATGCCAATCAACCATAACCGGGCCATTGACGCGGCAAAAATCCTGGATATTGCCATGATGAGCGCCCATACGGTGGCCGACAACCAGGTAACAGCTTTTTTGCAAGAAATGTTTGATCGCGAGGAACCACGAACCCTGGGGGATATTCTTGATCTCTTAAAAGAGATACCCGAGTATGCCGAGGCGGCCAAACATGGGGCCGGCCCCAATATTTTTATTGGCGGCAAGGAGCGCCGGGCCGGCAAAGTCCTGGTCGATATGACCGGCGGCACCGGAGGCTCCGATAAAGCTTATGCCCGGCTTTCCCAGGCCGGTGTAGGGACTGTAGTGGGTATGCACATCAGCGAAAAAAACCGCAAACAGGCGGAAAAACACCACATAAATGTAGTCATAGCCGGTCATATTTCCAGTGACTCAGTCGGCATGAACCTGCTCCTCGACGATATTGAGAATAAGGGTGTTGAAATAATACCCTGTTCGGGCATTATCAGGAATAAGCGGCAGTAAGTGTAAGTATGTCCGGCAGTTAATGAAACTGCAAATTAATTGCTTTTAGATCCGGCCGGAGGCGGTTTTTTCCGCCCTCCGGGCGGAAATCCTTATCCTGGCATCGAGCGCTGCAGCGCCTTCCCCCGCGGGGAAAACCCGGATCGGGTTAATATCGAGCTCTTCGATGCCGGGATAATCGGCCAGCAGATGGGAGGTGCGGACCACCAGGTCGATAAAAGCTTCTAGATCACCCGGTGTTTTTCCTCGCATGCCTTCAAGGATCCTGGCGGCCTTCAGTTCCTTCAGCCTGGTTTCCACGCTATCAGTTCCGGCAGGGCAGATCACATTGGCTACATCGTGAAATGCTTCGACATAAATACCGCCCATACCGAAAAATACAACCGGCCCGAAAGAAGGGTCCTGCCTGCCTCCGACAAACATGTCGTAGCCTTCTCCGGCCATTTTTTGGATCCTCACCCCTTCAAAGCGGGCGTTTTGTTTGTAAGAGAAAAGATTCTGGCGGATGGTGTCGAAGCCTATTGCTGCCTGCTCCGGATTTTTCAGACCCAGCAGTACCCCTCCAGCATCAGATTTGTGAAGGGCATCTGGGGACACTACTTTCATGACCACCGGAAAGCCCAGTGCAGCCGCATTTGCCGCCGCTTCCTCACGGTTGCGCGCTGTGGCCGAGGGCGCAGTTTCCAAACCGTAAGCACCCAGCAGTTCCAGGGCTTCTTCACCGTAATCGCCGTTTTTATTCTCCAGCCATTGTTCAGCGGACTTGCGGTCAATACCTGCCGGCACGGTGTGTCGGCCCAGTTTTTGACCGGAATCTTTGCGGCGATGGTATTTCATTTGTATTGCCATGGCCTTGACCATTTCTTCCGGGCTGTTGAAGATAGGAAATTCCACGGAGCGTTTGCTCTGCTGGATGATCCTGGTGGGGCCAAAAAGGCATACTCCCAGGGGCTTACCCGAGGACAGGATTGAACCCCAGGTTTCCTTGGAAAGGTCGGATAAAAACATCCTCTGAAAGATATTGTCGCCTGAGGGCATCTGCGGGCGCTGGCTGATATACATAGCGCCGTCAACCCGGCTGGAATGCATAACCGAGTAAATTACATGAGCAGTGAGCTGAGGATCGTATATATCGCCCATGTCGAGGGGATTGGAAAAATTAATGACCCTGGCATTGCTGAACTGCTGCAGGCTGTCGTAAAACTCTTTGCCCATATCGGCGAATTCGAAGCCTTCTTTTTCGCACAGGTCCGCTCCCATAACTGAAAACCCTCCGGCCGGGCTCATAACCATGATCCGAGGCCCTTTCATCGGCGGCAGCTGGAAAGCCTTGATTACTTCTAAAAAGTCGAGGAAATTTTTGACGCGGATCACCCCGGCTTCTTCAAAGGCCGAATTAATAACGCTCTCGTCGCTGCTAACCGCGGCAGTATGGGTCATGGCCGCCTTGTTTCCCGTCTCGGTGGTGCTGGCCTTGTAAACGATGACCGGTTTGTTGATTTTGTCTGCTGCCTCGATAAATTCCCGGCCCCGGTTCAAACTTTCCAGGTAAACACAGATAATTTCGGTTTGCGGATCCTGTCCGTAGTATTTCAGGAAATCGACCTCGTCCAGGTCGAGCTTGTTCCCGATACTGGCAAATTTGGCCAGGCCGATCTTTTCATCCTGAAGGTAGTTTAGCATGGTCAGAGCTCCCCCGCCGCTTTGCGATATGATTGACATGTTGCCCTTGGGCGCTTTGTGCAGGGCTACGAAGGGTAGGCAGAGACCGTTATCGGTATTGGCTACTGTAACGCTGTTGGGGCCGACAAAGCGGATCTCGTATTTGCGGGCCAGCTCCATCAGCTGCCCGGACAGGGCCCTTCCCTCTTCACTGTATTCGGAAAAACCGCCCGAAGGGATGGCCATCCTTTTGATCCCGAACTCGCCGCAGCGTTTCATCATATCCGGGATAAGCTTGGCCGGGGTCATGCAGTAGGCCATATCCGGAACTTCTGGCAGGTCCTCGATTTTTTTATACATCCTGATCCCGTCCACATGGACGTCTTCGCTTCTTTCGTTAACCCCGAAGATTCTGCCCCGGTAGCCCCAGCGCAGCAGGTTTTCCAGGGTCAACCTGGGAATATTGCTCGATTTTGAAGAAAGGCCGATAATAACGATCGAGTCCGGGTAAAATATTTTATGCATGGTTGTTTATTCACCTCGTAGAAAATATCAGCAAAACACACCTTAGATTTTACCACAAGTTGTCCTCTAAATCATGACCTCAATACCCGGGGGGTGCGGAATAATTCAGGCCTGGAATATCTCAATGTTACAAAAATATTCTTGTGATATAATCCTTATAAAAATCATACTTTGGTACGATATAAATATCGTTCTGCCGGACCTTTGTTTTAAATGTGGTTCCAGGTATCTTATACTCAGCGGCCGGGGAACTGGAGCAGGGCCGTAATTTAGAAGGCAAAGGGGTTGTTTGTTATGAAAAAGCAGTTATGGGGTGTAATCTTTCTTGTTCTCGGAGTTCTGGTCTTGCTGCAGGTCCTGGGAGTTTATGATCTCGGGCTTGCTATCTGGCCGACGGTATTGCTATTGCTTGGTGTTGTCATCTTGACAGAGAGTATCAGCTTTGGCCTGATTTCCTGGATCACCCTCGGGCTGGGATTATGGGTAGGGGGGATCGGCCTTTTTGGCATACTTTTCAATGCCGGAGTAACTGAAATAAGCGGCAGCGATATTGCCCGTTTTGGCTGGCCTCTGATCCTGGTGGCTATCGGGCTTTCCATCTTGTTCGGGGATCGGAACCTTTTTTTCAGGAAGCTCTTTTTACGGGGCGACCATGATGAAGCTGTCGGGGGCGGCTATTCCCAGGTACGTCATATCGGTGATCTATACCACGGCCGGGCTCCCTGGACTCTGGATCAGGATCTGGAGTTTTTTCATGGTATCGGCGATGTGGTCCTCGATTTTACCACTGCTGAGATTAAGCCCGGGACGCACCGGGTTTACCTCA
>PWFM01000041.1 GCA_003553895.1 Syntrophomonadaceae bacterium
CGGAAAATATTTAATTGGAGGTTTTATAAATGTCTTTCAAGGTAAACGATAATGTGACCTGGGTTGGGAAAATTGACTGGGAACTGCGCAAGTTCCACGGCGAAGAGCTGAGCACCCACAGGGGGACCAGTTACAACTCTTACCTGGTCAGGGGCAGTGAAAAGACTGTTCTAATCGATACTGTTTGGAAACCCTTTGCCGGGGAGTTTGTCGAAAACCTGAAAAAAGAAATTGACCTGAACAAAATCGATTATATAGTGGCCAACCATGGCGAAGTCGATCACAGCGGCGCCTTAAGCGAACTGTTACGGGAGATACCGGGCACACCGGTTTACTGCTCCAAGGCTGCTGTGAAGTCACTGCAGGGCCAGTTCCACGAAGACTGGAATTTCCAGCCTGTAAAAACCGGGGACAAGCTGAGCCTGGGGGATCGGGAGCTAATCTTTGTGGAAGCAAAAATGCTCCACTGGCCGGACAGCATGTTCTGCTACCTGACCGGTGACAATATCCTCTTTCCCAATGACGCTTTCGGGCAGCATTACGCTTCCGAGCATATGTACAACGACCTGGTGGACCAGGATGAGCTCTACAGGGAAGCGATCAAGTATTACGCCAATATCCTCACTCCTTTCAGCAAGCTGGTTACCGCCAAGATCAAAGAAGTTCTGGATCTCAACCTGCAGGTCGACATGATCTGTCCCAGCCACGGTATTATCTGGCGCCAGGATCCCCTGCAAATAGTTAATAAATACCAGGAGTGGGCGGATGCTTACCAGGAAAACCAGGTAACCATAGTTTATGACACCATGTGGGACGGAACCAGGCGAACCGCCGAAGAGATTGCTGCCGGGGTTAAGGAAAAAAACCCGGAAATAACGATCAAGCTGTACAATGCCGCCCGTTCAGATATTAACGACGTTATAACAGAAATATTTAAGTCCAGGGGGATAGTAGTAGGTTCTCCCACCATCAACAAAGGTATCCTGCACTCCATCGCCGCCTTGATGGAAATTGCCAAAGGCCTCAAATTCCAGCAGAAAAAAGCCTGCGCTTTTGGCTGTTACGGCTGGAGCGGCGAATCGGTTAAACTGATTAACGGCCTGCTGGAGGAAGCCGGTTTTGAACTGATCAATACAGAGGGACTGAAGGTCTTCTGGAATCCCGATGAAGAAGCTGCTGCCGCCGCCAGGGATTACGGAAAAATGATCGGTTCCGCCCTGGCCTAGTGCAAATATAATTATCACCAGGGGCTTCAACCCTCGGAAAACTGCTATAAAAAGGGGATGCGGGCTTAAATCCGCTCCCCTTTTTAATGCCCCTGCCAGTTGCGGGAGCTGCCAATTCCGTTCCAGTAAATATCGAGAAGGCCTTTTAAGTGCTCCTCTTCCACCTCTATATTATCGAGGACCACCATTTCGCCTATAACCATGTGGTTGAGGGCCAGGAAAAACCGTGCCGCCATTTCAGGATCAATATCGGGGCGAATTTCGCCAAGCGCTACCCCCTTTTGAACCAGGCCGGATATTTCAGCAAGCAGTTCCTGGCGCCGCTCGAGTATCCAGCTTTGCAGTTCCTTAAGGCTTTGCGGCCGTTCGTTGAAAAGGAGATGGAGTTTGTTGCGGTTCTCTTTGATCAGGGCCAAATGATTGATAAAAATATCTTCCATAGTCCTGCGGGCTGAAATTACCTCCGAAAGGTGGGTCCTGAACAGCTGCAGGTAGGCATCGGCACAGTAAGAAAAACTTTCTTTAAACAGCTCCTCCTTGCTGGAAAAATACTCATAAACAGTCCCCTTGCCCACTCCGGCCAGCTCTGCAATTTCAGTTACCGTCACCTGGTAAAAATCTTCATCCAAAAACTTTTCCACAGCTGCAAGCAAAATCTTTTCCCTCTTGGTGCCTGCTTCTTTACTGCGCTTGCTGTTTACCGGCACTGACACCAGCTCCTTTCAGTAAGGGATTCAAAACCCCTTTTCCTGCTTATGGTTGGATAATTAGGCCATTATTCCAGCCTTCATGCCAATGTAGAACTTTAATCATCTTATTACCATCAGTGTTTCCTGGCCCGTTGTATTGAGCAAAAACAGGATCAGGGCGGCCAAAACCAGGACAACAACCATGCGCAGAATAATCATGGCCAGCCTATTATTCTCCCTTTTCTTCTTGAGGATTCCATTATGTTCCTTGATAATGCGCCCATTGTTCCTGTCCGGGTAACCCAGGCCGGAGTAATCTTCCCTTTCGCCTGTTCCGCTTCCGGCAGGAAGTTCCCGGGTTACAACTTTATAAATCGAAGGCACGGCCAGAAGCAGAAGCAAAGTCCCCGTAAACTGCCCGCCAATTATGGCGATGGCCATCGGGGCCTGCAGCTCCGCTCCTTCACCGATTCCCAGGGCCAGGGGAAACAGTCCCAGGGCGGTGGTGGCAGTGGTCATCAGGATCGGGCGCAAACGGGCCGCCGCTCCCTCCACGATCGCCTTTTTAAGTCCGAGCCCGTGCAGCCGGCGCTGCTGATTGATGTAATCGACCATAATAATGCCGTCGTTGACAAGGATACCAGACAAAACGATCAGCCCGATCAGAGCCGGCACACTAATACTGTTGCCGGTTATGATTAGAGCAATTATCGATCCGGCATAAGCCAGAGGCAGGGTGCAAATGATGATGAAGGGATGAAGCAGGGATTCAAACTGGGCCGCCATTACCAGGTAGACCAGGATCATCGCCACAACAAGGACCAGTTCCAGCTCATCCAGGATATCGTCCATCATCACCGCGCTGCCGGCGGTAGCAATTTCATAGCCTTCGGGAAGGGCGATCTCTTCCAGGGCCTCCAGGGCAATGTCCGTTGCTGTGCCCAGGTCAATATTCCCGTACTGGGCTTCGATCTGACCGACTATCTCCCGGTTTTCTCTCGGAATGTTCCGGGGCCCGAATGATTCTTCCAGCTCGGCTACCTCGTTAATAAGGATATATTCGCCACCGGCCGTATAAAAACCAATTTCGCCCAGATCTTCAAAGGTTTTAATATCCTGCTTTTGATAACCTAGAACAATGTTCATGATCCCGGTTGTGGTTTCGATCCGGCTTACAGGCCCCCCTTCCAGCGACTCTCTAACGGCGCCGGCCACCTGGGCCAGGGTAACTCCTTTCTGCAGAGCCTCGCTGTGATCAAGGCGAACATGGACCTCGGGGCGGTTTTCTTCCAGGGAAGACTGCACATCGGTGAACTGGTCATGGTTCGCTAATATCTCCGCCGCCTCTCCGGTTATTTCTATCACCCGGTCCAGGTTGTCGCCCCTGATTACCAGGTCCAGGCTGGTTTCCAGGCCTGCAGCATCCAAAACAGACTGGCGGGAAAAAGATGCCTTCGCTTCATAAGACAGCTTTTCTGCTTCCTCTCTGACTTCATCGATAACCCGCTCAATCGAGCCGCTGTATTCAGGGTCGATATCCACCCTCAGTCGGCCCTGGTTGGAGGATCCACCGCCTCCCATCATGCCCATGAAACCGCCTCCTCCCACCCGGGCCGAGTAGTTGGCCACTTCCTCCCTGCCGGCAATAATATTTTCCAGCTCCGTTATATAAGAGTCGGTTTTATCCAGGGTGGAGCCCGGAGGAAGGGTAACATTAATTGTAAATGATGATTCTTCGGGGTTGGGGAACAACTCAGTACCCAGGGTAGTAAAGCCAAATGCTCCCCCGGCCACAAAAATTAGGGCAAAAATGATTACCCACCAGGGATGGCTGACTGCCATTCCAAGCAAACGGCGATAAAAAGGCAGGCGGGGCATTTTTATGCGCGCTGCTTCAAAATCCTTTATTTTTTGCAGGGATCGGGAAGCAAGCAGAGGTATGACCGTCAGGGCCATAAACAGCGAGGCCAGGATGGCGCAGCCTACAGTCAGGGCAAATTCCCAGAACAGCTGCCCGGCCAGGCCGGTCAGGAAGACAACGGGAAAAAAAACGCTGATCGTAGTCAGGGTGGAAGCAGTAATCGCTCCGGCTACCTCCCGGGCTCCGTTAATGGAAGCATCGGCGGGATTTTCGCCCAGCTGGTAATGACGGTAAATATTCTCGCTGACCACGATGGCATTGTCAACAAGCATCCCCGCAGCCAGGGCCAAACCGCCCAGGGTCATCAGGTTAATCGTGATATCTGTAAAATAAAGCAGGGTAAATGTGGCAATAATCGCCGCAGGGATACTGAGGCCGATAAACATGGTGGTGCGCCAGTTTTTCAGGAACAGGAGCAAAACGATGATGGCCAGGGCAGCCCCGCCCAATAGCGACCAGGCCAGGTCGGCCAGGGCAAATTCTATTTCTTCAGCCTGGTCGAAAACGGTATCAAACCGGACCTGGGAAAAGTTGCCTGTACTTTCCTCGGAAAGCTCATCCAGGGCCTGGCGAACCTGCCTGGCCACGGTAACCGTGTTGGCATCTCCTTCTTTTTGGATCATCAGGCCGATGCTGGGCTGCATATTATAACGGGAGATGGAAGTGGGTTCATAGGTATCCTTCACAATATCCGATACCATGCCCAGCGACACCGGAACAATGGGAAAATCATCACCGAGATCTATCCCGGCAAAAGGATTGCCGCCAACAGACATGTTGCCTCCGATCATTGATGTAGCCAGTTCGGTGAGCAGGCCTTCCAGGTCACGGGATGCATCATCAAGGCCCCGCCTGGCTTCAGTTTCCAGGTTTGACAAATAGCTTTCCAGGTCGGGGATAGAAATGAGCGGCTCCTGGCGTATTTGGGGCCAGTTTTCATGAAAGCTAATCAGCACATAATTGGTGGCGGCATCGGTTATCAGGGGGTGTCGTTCGGCCAGACGCTCCAGTTCAACCAAAGAGAGATCATAGTCGGCCAGGGCAGCCGGGTCCAGGGGAACGATAACCCGGTCATTATCCCATTCCGCGTAATCGATCAGCCAGAGTTGTTCAAGGGTAATGGGTCCGCTTTCTACCAGTTCTGAAATATCACGGCCCGCAGGCACCGGCGTTTTGCCGAGCGAATCCAGGGAAAGGGCCAGCTGCCTGCTTTCGGCCTGGTAGGTTATTTCCGGGTTCAAGGTAAAGGTGCGCATGCTTCTATCAATGTCGACCTCTTCCCTGCCGGCAACTGTATCCCTGACGGGCAGGACAATGCTGCTTCCGGCAATCGCGGCCCCGTTAAAATCAAAAATATCATCCCAGTACAGCTCCCGAACGGGCAGGTTGCCGGAGCCTCCACCGGTAAAACCGGCAGTTTGATCCTGGATCATGCTATTTAGATCAATATTTATCTCCTGTCCGACCAATCTCTCCAACTCATCCTGATCGATCTTAAAACCGACAATCAGGTCAGAAAGCATTTCCGGTTCCGCAAAGCGGCCCAGGAAACGAAGCCTGACCTGGCGATCTTCCAGGTCAATAATACCGGCCGGCAAATCCATCAAGCTGGCCCGAAGCACATTGGCTACCTGCTCGAACGATACTTCATATGCAGCCATATCCTGGGGGGCGGCCCGCACAAATATATCTTCCTCTACTCCGCCCTGAACCTGGACCTCGGCGACACCGCGGATCGATTCCAGCCTGGGAGAAGCTGTATCCTTTAACCAGGAAGTCAGTCGGGCCGGATCGTCGGCGCCGCTTGCCGAAACCTGCATAATCGGCATCAGGGTGGGATCAAACTCAATCACCATGGGCCTCTGGACCTCATCGGGCAGGTTGACCAGGTCTAAGCGCATCCTGACGTCTTCGCGCAAACTTTTCACATCAGCGCCCCAGTCAAACAAAACAATGACCAGGGACATATTTTCCTGGGATATGGAGTTAATGCCGGTAACCCCGCCGACGGTGGCAACGCTTTCTTCGATAGGTTTGGTAACCAGTTCCAGTGACTCTTGAGGAGAACTGCCGGGGAAAGCAGTGACAATAGCCAGCACCGGGGCATCAATATCCGGCAGCAAATCGAGGGGGCTCTGAGAAAGGCTTACCAGCCCGATCACCAGGATCAGAATTAATATGGCTCCGGTGGCAACCGGGCGCTTAACCGCAAGTTTGGAAAGGTTCATTTGTGCTATCTCCAGGGGAAAACCCGGCCTGCATTCTCCTGTGTTTTTATAAAAGAGGAGCCTTGACCAGGCCTGTC
>PWFM01000060.1 GCA_003553895.1 Syntrophomonadaceae bacterium
CCGGGCCAGGCAGGAGTTGATTTGGCGGGTGAATTCGCGCAAATCGGCAAGGTTTTGTTGCACTATTGAGTAGAGTTCTTCTGCAGTTACTTGATGATAGAGATGGACCAGGCGGTTTCTGTAACCGGCCATTTTAACAAGGGTATCAGCAAGCTGGTCGGTTATAATATTTTGTTTGGCCAGCCCGGCGGCAATACTTTTATATTCGCCGGCCAGGTCGAGGTGACCGCTTTTGGCCAGGATGTGGCGGCCGATATCAAAGATTGCTTCAAGTGATCGGCGCAGGAAGCTTTCTGCGGCTGCAGTATTTCTTTTCTCCAGAAACTGTTCTTTGGACATTTTTTGGAGTTGTTCCAGTTCCCGGCAAAAATCATCAATCATGCTCAGTCTTTGTTGAATGAGCAGCCTGTTAATCATTATTTAATTCCTCCAGCCTTTCTTCGAAAAATTTTTCCAGAAAAGGTTTGAAATCGGCAGCCCGGCGCATTATATTTTCTTCATATTCACCTTTAAAATTTTCATCTTCCGCATAAATACAGATACCGGTAACGGCCTGGGCCTGAAAAACTGAATGCTGCTCCTGTAAGAAGACTAAGTCCAGGGAAAAGGGAGCAAATAAATCTTCCAACTGGTTGTAGAGGGCGGCATAATAGCCGGGCAACTGATCGGAAGGAGGCAGCCCTTTATTGAATACAACGGCCAGATCCAGATCGGCCAGGGAATCAACGGGTGTAATATTTTCACCGTTAAGCAGTTTTGCCCCTTCTTCTGCCTGGGATCCATACAGGTAGGCCAGGGCGATCGAGTATTCTTTACAAATTTTTTTAAGCGTTCCTTTCTTTGTCATCGCTAGCCTCACCTGGTGCCCTTAATTTGATTTACATGCACAACCAAGCTAATTATATTACTGAATTCCATAATTTACAAGCAGAAGGACGGGCCTCACTTAAGTGGATAGCTTCAGATCCACCGGTCATGATAGAACCGGGTTTTGTTTTTTCTTGACGGAGGCGCGGTAGGTCTCCACCGCCTCAAGGGGGTCGCCGTCGAAGATGATCCGGCCCTGGTCCATGAGGAGGGCCCGGGTGCAGACCTTTTTCACGATCTTCATGCTGTGGGTAACGAGCAGGACGGCCTTGGCCTCTTTTAGCATTTCCTGCATCCTGGCTGCGGCTTTTTCCTGAAAGGCGATGTCGCCCGCAGAGAGGGCTTCATCGACAATAAAGATATCGGGCTGGAGCATGGAGGCGATACTGAAGCCGAGGCGGGAGCGCATGCCCCTGGAGTAGTGCTTGACCGGTTGATCGATGAATTGATCGAGCTCCGAGAAGGCGATGATCTCCTCTTCAACCCTGCGGATCTTATATTTCGGTATGCCGAGCATCATCCCGTTTAAATAGATATTATCGTAACCCGATAGCTGGGGGTTGAAGCCCGTGCCGAAGCTTAAGAGGGCGGCGATAGCGCCGTTTACCCTTAATTCTCCGCGGTCCTGTTTGTAGATCCCGCACAGGGTCCGGCAGAGGGTGGTTTTGCCGGCTCCGTTGGGGCCGATGATACCGAGGATCTCGCGGTCGTATACCTGAAAATTAAGGCTGTCCAGGGCCCGGAAAGGTTTGCCCTCCAGTTTGAATTCTAAGCTTAAATCGCGGGCTTCAATCGCTATTTCTTCCCCGGCGCCCGGGCTGCTCTGCTTGAGGCGGGAGAGCTTCTTTTTCTTCGGCTTTTTGCTTCCCGCGCCAAGCTCTTCGTAGCTTTCGACCACCTGCTCCGGGTCCCCGGAGGCCCGGACGCTGCCGTTATCAATCCAGAGGGCCCGGTTGCAGTGATCCTTAATAAAATCGGTTTCATGGCTGACCACCAGGACCATCCCGGCTTCGCCGACCAGCTCCCACACTTTTTGGACCGCTTTTTCTTTGAACTCCATGTCGCCGGTGCCCAAAACTTCATCGATAACCAGGATTTCGGCATCGATAACCGACGCAATGCTGAAGCCGAGGCGCGCTTTCATCCCGCTGGAATAGTACTTGAGGGGTTGATCCAAAAACCGGCCCAGCCCGGAAAAATCCTGGATCAGGGGCAGCAGCTCCTTGATCCGGTGGCGGGGAAATCCGAGCATCATCCCGTTCAGGTAAATATTTTCATTGCCGGTCAGTTCTTTGTCGAAGCCGGTGCCGAGCGAGAGCAGGGCCGAAACGTTGCCCTTTACCTCTAGCAGGCCCCGGTTGGGCCGCAGCAAACCGGCGATGGTTCGACATAAGGTAGTTTTGCCGGCCCCGTTAGGGCCGATTATCCCCAGGACATCGCCGGCATAACCGGTGAAGCTAATATCTTTTAGGGCCCAGAAAATATCATTCCGGCGCTCGCCCCGGATGATGCGGTGGACATGCGACTTGAAGTCGTCACGCCGGTCGCTGTCGCTTTCGTAATAGACACCGAGGTTTTCGGCCCGGATCAAGATCCCGGGATCTGTCCCGGTCGGGCCGGTTTGTAAGTGATTGTTTTGCCGGTTTGTTTCCAGGGTCGCTCACCACATTTACAGGTTATGGATTGTGCCGGCCGGCTTTGTGCCGGTGGCCGTGATGCCGGGTTAAACTCATGCAACAGGTCCCTTAAAGTGCCTTGATCATCTTGTGTTCGTTCAGGTGATAATAATAGATCATGAACATGGTTAACAAAAAGGACAGGGCCCCGATTAAGACCAGTTTGCCCGGGTCCGGGGCGGTATTGTAGATCAGGACGTCGCGGTAGCTGATCAGTAAAACGGCGGCCGGGTTGATGTCGAAAATGAAATGGTACTGCTCATCCAGGCGGTCGACTTCATAAATTACCGGGGTGCCCCAGAACCAGACCCGCATCACATGGGAGAGGACGTTGTCGATATCGCGGATAAACATGCACAGGTAGGCCACTAGCAGGGAGAGGCCGGCTAAAAACAGGAACTGGACGATCATGATCAGGGGCAGCCACAGGAGCCGGCTGCCGGGTATGATCTGGTAGGCGGCTAAGAAAATGGCCACCACCGCCAGGCCGAAGGTGAAGTTGAGCATCTGGGTCAGGTTAACCCCGAAAGGGAAGATGGCCTTGGGCAGGTAAACCTGGGTAATGATCCGGGAGCGGCCGCTGATCGAGGAAGCCGCCCCTTTAAGGCTGGAGTTGATCCAGTGCCAGGCCACCAGGCCGATGATCAAAAAGGCGCCGATGTATTCCCCGTCCATGCCCAGGACGATGACGCGCAAAAAATAGTAAACGGCCCCCATTAAAAGGGGGTCGAGGATCCACCACAGGTAACCGAGGAAAGTGTTCCGGTACTGGGCTTTTAACCCGGAGGTAACGAGGTAGATCAACAGGTCTTTTCTTTTTAACAGCTCTTTTAAATAGTCGCTCATCTATTCTGCGCCGGGCTCCTTTCTTTCAGGCCCCACAATGATTGTAAAGAGCGGGACCCTAAAAGTCAAATAGCCGAATTGCATCAGAAAAAAAGTACTCCAAAACGCTTCGTTGCATCATGATTAAAAAGTACTCAAAAGGAGCGGAGCATAAATGCCTCGAAACAAAAAGGATCCAACCCTCAATGTAGATAAATAGTGCTATAATTAAAGGAGTAAGGCCGGCAGGCGCATAATAAAGATAATAGGGCGGCCGGCAGGTGATCAGACGGTTGCCTTTAGCGCTGTCCACAGAAAACCTTTTAAAAAGGTCATCTTAAAGAGCGCTTTTGCTAAAACAGGGGGGAGCAGGGTATAAATGAAGCTGACAGGGCGCAAGACGCCGGATAGAGGGGAACCCGGGGCTGAAAAAGAAGCAGACGGGGTTTTAAACGCAGAAGCAATAAAACGGGCAGAAGCCGGGGAAAATGAGGAACCGGGCGGGCTGCTTAAACCTTCCTGGATCAAAGACTACCGCTCATTTGCCACCCTTTTACATGAGCACGACGTCCCCTACCTGGCCGACAGCGGCG
This sequence comes from Syntrophomonadaceae bacterium, assembly GCA_003553895.1. Lineage (GTDB taxonomy): Bacteria > Bacillota > Dethiobacteria > DTU022 > DTU022 > B1SED10-74M. The sequence goes on from PWFM01000060.1 coordinate 3,962, forward strand.
TTCTGCTCGGCCTGATGCGGGAAGGCAGGCTGCTCAACCATGAAAAAGATATCGACCTGCAGATGTGGGCGGAAGATGAAGAGAGCCTGTTAAAGCTGGTGCCTTTCGCCTGGCAGCAGGGTTATACGGTCACGATCTGGCTTTACCGGGGACGGGTGATCCAGTACCGCTTCCTGCGGGAGGATCAGCTGCCCGTACATATCATGCTTTTCCGGCGCTCCGGCAGCATTGCCTGGTGTCCGGCGGGGGAGGGTACGGGCCCGCCCTACCCGGTCTTTTTGACCAGGCATTTTTACCACTATTTCGTGGTTGCCCGGAAGAAATGGCGCGAGCGCGTAATTGCCACCGAAGTGACCCGCTGGCCCTGGAAGGCGCGCCGCCGGGTGGGAACCTGGTGGGTCCCGGCCCGCTTTTTCGAACAAAGGGTTTATCACCCCCTGTTCGGGGTTTACATCCCCGGCGAATGGGAGAATTACCTGGCCTACCGCTACGGCAACTGGCGGGTTCCGCCCGAGAGAAAGTGGGATATCTGGCGAGATGACGGGGCCCTGCAGCTAAAGCGGCCTGAAAAGCTGGTCGATTTTTCCCGATATAAGAGCTGGGACGGCGCCCGGTTATTAAAAGAAACCCGCAAAAAGGCCCGGGAGGAGCAATGAAGGGAACGCAAAACTTTAAAGGCCCAGGCGGCGCAACCGGATTGGCGGAACATGAGCTTTTCAGGGCGGTCAAAGCAACCTTTGAAGACCTGCAGATCCCCTACTGGCTCGACCAGGGCACCCTGCTGGGGGTGATCCGGGAAGGGGGGCTGCTGCAATCAGACCACGACCTGGACCTGGGGATGTGGGAAGCCGATTACCGGAAGAGGCGTCCGGAGATTTTAAAACGCCTGCGCCATAAAGGACGCTTTGTCGAGGCCTACAAGCCTCACCAGCTTTCGGTAAGCGACCTCCACGGAAACGTGAACATGATCAATATCGCTTTTTACCGCCGTGAGGGCGGCCGGGCCGTTAAAAGGGTTTATTACCCGGTTTTCGGGGGAGCGGCGGGCGGCCTGATTAAGGCGGTGTTGTTTTTTGCCCATGCCGGGGCGGGCACCCTGGAGGAGAAACTCAGCCCCGGTATGGCGGCAAAAGCGGTTGCGGCGGCGGCTAAAATAATTCCGGTGCCCTTGTGGAACTTTTTATGTTATAGTGCAGGTAGAAGCCAGTACCTGTTCCGGTCTTTTTTCCGGATGGCCGTTGATGAAGAGTTTTTTTTGCGCCTGGAAACTGTGCAGGCAGGGACTATGAACCTGCCCGTTCCCGGCAATCCGGAGGCTTACCTGGTCTGCAAGTACGGCCCGGACTGGCGGACACCCCGGGAAGACTGGCTGTATTATAGAGATGACGGGGCCATTATCCCCTGATACTGGAGTTATTTACATGAGCCTTAATCCTGAATTGAACTGGATTTGCGGCCTGCTCAATCAAAACCAGGTCAAATACTGGATCGACAGCGGGACCCTGCTCGGCCTGGCCCGGGAGGGCGGGGTAATCGAAGGCGATCACGATATCGATATCAGCATGTGGGCCGACAATGAAGAGGTCCTGGAGAAAATATTGCCCGCCGTCAAGGAGCGCGGCTATAAGATCTCCATTAAGAATTACCGCGGCCTTAACTTCAAGTACAAGTTTTCGCCCCGCTTCAAGGCTTCGACTCTGGATATCGATATCAGTCTTTTCAGGCGGGAGAAGGGTTATGCCTGGTGCCCCCAGGTTTACTGCATGCCCTATCCTTTTGAGAACAAAAACCTGGCCTACTATATTTACGCCCTGCCGCACCGCATCATCCAGGAAATATTTATCCGCAAAGCGCGGGTTTCGCTCCATAACTGGCCCTGGACCAGCACCTACAAGGTCTACATGATGTGGATCCCCGATCATTTCTTTAAAGAAACCAGGGCCTTTTATGACGGCATCCCCGCTCCGAAAGATTACGAACAGTACCTGGTCTACCGGTACGGGAAGTGGCAGGTCCCCCGCAG
>PWFM01000111.1 GCA_003553895.1 Syntrophomonadaceae bacterium
GACTATGAAGGTGAACTAAAAGCAGATTTAAGGCACGGCCAGGGTACTTATTATTACAATGGCAATCGCTATGAAGGTGAATGGCATGAAATGCAGCGTCACGGGCAGGGAATACATACTTATGCAGACGGGTCAGTATATGAGGGTGAGTGGCAGGAAAACCTGCGTCACGGGCAGGGTAGATATACCTATGAAGACGGAAGAGTCCATGAGGGTGGTTGGAAGGCGGATTTAAGACACGGCCAGGGTACCGTATATGATAGTGATGGCAACATTATCCATGAGGGGGTATGGGAAGACGGTGAGGATATTAGCGGAACAAATTCATCCTCAGATGCCGATTGACCTATTGTTAACCTCGCCAGCGGCGGCGACTACGGTGTTCGCCCTGTTTTGAATTTAAAATCAGAAATCATGGTCTCTGAGTTAAGCGATTAAACAGACTCAAAGAGTATTTAAAAATGCCCGGGCCCTGCTTCTTTCATTGAAGAAATCCCGGGCTTTTTTATGCAAGCCATAGATTATGCACGCCATAGAAATGTTTGTTGGATAAGCAAATATAAATCTTTTTACGAAGCATAGTTTAATGATCATTTGACTGTACTGGCCATCTCCATAACAAATAATGTTATAATCTTAATCAAGATACTGCCGTTTTCCAGTTAATACTTTGAAAGGAGGAACAGATCAATTGGCTGATCACGATTACTCAGTAAAAGTAGGCGGAGAAGCCGGACAGGGTATCAATACGATTGCTTCGATCCTTTCCCGCTCTTTTGCCGACCAGGGATTGCACTTGTTCGCCTACCAGGACTATTATTCGCGGGTGCGCGGCGGCCACAATTTTTACCAGGTGCGGACCGCCACTTACCCGGTTTATACATTCAGCGACAACCTGGAAGTGCTGGTGGCGCTGGATAAAGCCTCCCTTGATTTACATGCCGGCGAACTTAACCCGGGCGGGGTTATCATTTATGACAAAGCCCTGGAGGTGGAAACCCCCGGCGATAACGCCCTGCCCCTGCCCATGGCGGCGCTGGGCAAAAAGCACGGCGGCAAAGAGGTAATGGGCAACTCGGTGGCAGCCGGCGCGGCCTGGCAGGTTATGGACGGGGACCAGACAATCCTGGAACAAACCCTGGGCCGCTTGTTTCAAAAAAAAGGCAGCGCTGTTGCCGAAGCCAATCTTAAAGCGGCCCGGGCCGGCGCCGATTATGCCAGAGACAATTTTACCGGAAGCTGCAAATGCCGGCTGCAAAAAACCAGCGACAAAAAAAGCCTGGTTTTAACCGGCAACGAGGCCCTGGCCCTGGGATCGCTTGCGGCCGGCTGCCGGTTCATCAGTTCCTACCCCATGACCCCGGCCAGCGGAGTGATGCAGTACATGGCCCGGCAGACCAGGCGTCTGCCTCTGGCCTATGAACAGGCGGAAGATGAAATTGCCGCCATCAATATGTCCATCGGGGCGGCCAATGCCGGAGCCAGGGCCATGGTAGCCACCTCCGGGGGAGGCTTTTCGCTGATGGTGGAAGGACTTTCACTGGCCGGAATGAATGAAACCCCGCTTGTAATTGTCCTGGGCCAGCGGCCCGGACCGGCTACAGGAATGGCCACCCGCACCGAGCAGGGAGACCTTTTATTTGCCCTGCATGCCGGAAGCGGTGAATTTCCCAGGGCTATCTTCGCCCCCCGAACGGCTGAAGAAGCCTTTTGGACGGCAGCAGATGCTTTCAATATTGCCGAAAGGTACCAGGTTCCCGTTTTCGTCATGAGCGATCAGCATCTTGCCGATGCTTATTACACGGTGGAACCCTTCAAATTAAATAAAGTGGTTATCGACCGGGGTCAGGTTATTACTGACAATGAATTGTCCCAAATGGAAACCTACAACCGCTATAAAATCACGGAGTCGGGAATATCGCCACGGGCTTTCATGGGCCAGGGCGAAAAATGCGTAATGGTTCCCGGCAATGAACACAACGAAAGCGGTTACTCGACCGAAGATCCGGTGGTCAGGACCAGGATGCAGGATAAAAGAATGCGCAAACATAAAGCCATGGCCAAAGAGGTAAAGGCGCCCGACAGCTACGGAGCGAACAACCCGGACACTATACTGTTAACCTGGGGCTCCTCGTATGGCGCCTGCCGGGAAGCTGTGGACAGGGCAAACCGGCAGGGGGAAAAATGGCAGGTAGTTTCTTTTCCCCAGCTGTGGCCCTTCCCGGCCAAGGAGGCCATGGCGCTAACTGGAAAAGCTGAAAGGGTTATTTCGGTAGAAATGAATTCTACCGGCCAGCTGGGCCGCCTGCTCCGGCTGGAAACCGGCAGGCAGCCTGATTTGGCTGTGCTGAAATATGACGGGCGTCCTATGAATGCAACATACGTTCTCAACCAGATTGAAAACGGAGGTGTTTTCCCGTGGCAGTAGAGCCCAAGGAATATAACCTGGACCGGGAAATAACCTGGTGTCCTGGCTGCGGCAACTTCGCTATTATGGACACCCTGAAAAGGACCCTGGCCGGCCTGGGCCTTTCACCGCACCAGGTCCTAATTGTGGCCGGAATCGGCCAGGCCGGGAAAATGGGACAGCATATGAAGGCCAACACTCTCCATGTCCTGCACGGCCGCCTGCTGCCTGTGGCTACCGGGGCCGGACTGGTTAATAACCGTTTGAAAGTCCTGGCCATCGGCGGGGACGGAGACGGCTATGCTGAAGGGGGCAACCACCTGATCCATGCCGCCAGGCGTAATATTGATGTTACCTACATGGTCCATAATAATATGATCTACGGCCTGACCAAGGGGCAGGCCTCCCCAACCAGCACAAAATCGATCAAGACTCCGACCACCCCGCAGGGCAATCCCCTGGAAGGGCTGAACCCGATCACCCTGCTCCTGGGTTTAAAGGCAAGCTTTGTCGCCCGCTCTTTTGCCGGAGATAAAGAACAGCTAAGGGCAATCCTGGAAAAAGCGATCCAAAAACCCGGCTTTGCTTTTATCGACATTCTCCAGCAGTGCCCGAGCTTTAACAAGGTCAACACCTTTAAGTGGTTTAAGGAAAGGGTTTACGATATTAATGAAGCCGGCCATGATCCTTCCGACTTAAAAGAAGCTTTCAGGGTGGCTTTAGAATGGGGCGACAGGATCCCTACCGGCATATTTTACGAAGACCCCGAACCGCGCCCTGTCTTCAGGGAAGCCGTCCTGGGCGGGGAAGACAAACCGGTAACGACCTCCGAAATAAACCCCCTTGATATAACAGAAATCATGGAAGAGCACCTATAAAAATAAATGCGCCAGAAATTTAAGCGGGGGCTGTTAAGCCCCCGCTTTATACCCTGCCCTGGCGGACGGAAAAAACTCCGGCCAGGTTATATTTTTTTTGCTTCCGCTTCTTCCAGCGAAGTCCAGGTTTCATAAACCGGTTTATTTTTCTCGTCCAGTTCCCTGATCAGGACTTTACTGGCCTGCTTTTTCTTAACAATCCGGTTGCTATTATCCACATAGCAAATAGCGGTTTTAACTCCCCCCTGGGGCGTCTTTCCATAAACCACTTCGCACTGCTCGTATTCATCTTCTGTTTTATCAAGTTTGTTTTGATAATATCTCCGGCAGTATTCACTGTCGGGGTTCTTGGAACAAACCCGCTCGGTCATCATCTTGTGGTTGTAGTATCTAAAAGCAATAACTAACGAAACAAAAATCAAACCTATAGCAAAAAAAGCAATTAAGGTATTCACTGCCTTATATCCTCCTTCCTGATTGACCAGAATTGATTCCTTTAATTATATTCTATTGGGGGCATGCTGTTGCAACGGCAAGACTCAGGGCCCACTCTCCCCTTTTATTTACCATAAATAATATACCATATTTTTTACTGCTGCTGTAGAATAAAATATTAAAAGAAAAAAACTTATAAATATAAATAGGAAATCGAACACTTATGGATAATACTATAATAGGTAAAGATTTGATTTATGAGGGAGACCATCGATCCTTAAGGCAGGATTATGGTAAATATAACAGCCGGATCGATGCATCCCGGCAGCTATCCTAAGTTTCACATAATATCAAAGGAGGTTTGTTTATGCCAGCGCAAGTAATCTCAGGTAAGGAAGTAGCAAGTGAAATCAGGCAAGAATTAAAAAAGAAGGTTGAAGATTTAAAAGGAAAGGATATCCACCCGGGCCTGGGTGTAATCCTGGTCGGAGAAGATCCGGCCTCTGTTTCCTACGTTACCAGCAAGGCCAAAGGCTGCGAGGAAATCGGCATCCATGAAGAAACTATCCGCCTCCCGGCTGACGCTTCGGAAGAAGAAGTGCTGAACCTGATCGAAAAGATGAATAACGACAAGAAGTTCAGCGGAATCCTGGTTCAGCTCCCCCTGCCCAAGCATATCGACGAAGAAAAGGTGGTTAACGCCATTGCCCCTGAAAAAGACGTTGATGGCTTCCATCCAGTCAACCAGGGTCTGCTGCTCAGGGGAGAAAAATGCCCCCTCCCCTGCACCGCCCACGGCGCCCAGCAGCTGCTGATGCGTTCCGGCAATGACCCCGCCGGAAAGCATGTAGTCATTTGCGGCAGGAGCAACATCGTCGGAAAACCGCTGGCGGCAATGCTCATGCAGAAAAAAGAAGGCGCCAACGCTACAGTAACGGTAGTCCATACCGGAACAAAGGATGCGGCTCAGTACACCAAGCAGGCCGATATCCTGGTGGCGGCCATGGGCAAACCACAGGCCATTACCGCCGACATGGTTAAAGACGGCGCCGTTGTTATCGACGTCGGGGTAAACCGGATTGATGATCCTTCCAAGAAAAAAGGCTTCCGGCTGGTGGGAGACGTGGATTATGATCCGATTTCTGAAAAAGCGTCCCATATTACACCGGTACCGGGCGGCGTAGGACCGATGACAGTAACGATGCTGCTTTACAATACCGTGGAATCTGCCGAACTGATGGCCCAGTAATAACCGGAGCTATACCGGCGCCCGCAATTTCTTATGAAGAGGGCGCCCAGCAGGGGCGGAAACTGCTTTCCGCCCCTCCCTTTTCTGCCTTCGTTTTCATCCGCCGCAAAATATAGTATGATATTCCCAGGATAAGAATTCCGTTTTGCGCTTAAAGCGCCTTATTACGATTAAAGGAGACGGGAAATTATCCACTTTCCCGGGCTGGCGCCCGTTATAGCGCTCAATCTAGAACAGGGAGATGATCCGGTGTACGTATACGACAGGGTAAAACCATTCAGTTTGGTGCTGGGCATTCTTTTAATGGTCATCGGTATTGTATTCCTGGCAGCGCCGGACCGGGTGGCCGAATTCCTGGCCGTTTTTGTCGGCGCCGTTATCACCGTTATCGGTATTTTCAGGATCGTCACGGTGGCGGCCAGCTGGAATGTCATCATCAACCGGGGTATTCTGCTTGCCTTTGGGATCCTGTTTACTATCCTGGGCCTGTTTATGCTCTTCAACCCCGATATAACCATAACCCTGGTTGGCGCTGTAATCGGAATTCTGGCCATCATGATGGCTATCGACCGCTTCGTTACCGCCAACCGACTCAAAAAAGTCGCCAATGTCACCCCCACCATTATATCCGGTTTGATCCATCTGGCCTTCGGGATCGGCATGGTCTACTCAGCTATTGTCGTGTTCTCCTTAATTATTGTCCTTGCAGGTATTTATCTGCTCATATCAGGAGTTATGTTTGCCCTTTCTGCTTTGTTTTTCCGTGACTTTTAATTTTTTTATGCCAGCCCGGCATTCATAGCGTGATAAAACAATTTAAATGGAGGTTTTTCAATTGGCTGTAGTCGAAATTTCTATTGTCCCTCTTGGGACCGGCAGCACAAGTTTAAGTCCTTATGTAGCCGCCTGTGAAAAGGTGCTGCGGGAA
>PWFM01000152.1 GCA_003553895.1 Syntrophomonadaceae bacterium
TCCCTGAAGCCCAGGTTTCAAGGCAGTCCTCCCCACCGCATTTGCAGGGCCTGCCCCTGCCAAAAGCCTTGGTATGTCCGATTTCACCGGCAAAACCGTCGGCGCCGCGGTATAAACGTCCGTTTAAGTAAAGTCCGCCACCAATGCCTGTGCTCAAAGTGACATAAGCGGCATTTAGATGGCCGCGGGCAGCGCCAAAGTGGACTTCACCCACCACCGCTGCATTGGTGTCGTTTTCAATCAGTACCGGACATTCGGTTCTTTCCTGAATAATCCGGCCCAGGGGAACCGGCTCATGCCAATCCAGGTTGGGTGACTGATAGACCAGGCCCTGCCGGTGGTCTACAAAACCGGCGGTGCAAATACCGATCCCGGTAGGAGGGCCGGCGGTTTCTAAGCTGTTTTCTTCAGACCTTTTTTTTATAGTCCGGGCAATTGTATCGGCAACTGACTCCGGCCTTGAGGGCCGGGGGGTTTCAGCCTTCTCCTTGAATAAAACGTGTCCGCTGCTGTCAATCAACAGCATCAATATCTTGGTTCCGCCAATATCAATCGCCCAGTAGAGTTTATTATCCATCTGCTTCTCCCAAAATAATTAGTATCGGGCTCTTTAGCCATCAAGAGCGTCTGCCTCTAGCTATTATAATACACCGCGCCCTACTTTTCAGCCCTGGATTTCGGGCAAAACAGCATCGTGCCGGGGCCTTATTCGGCAATGGCACGGCAGCATGGCAGCTGGTTACTGTCGAGTAATAAGGGAATAGAAAGAGTGACCGGATTTATGAGGCGGCTGGTTATTCCCTGATCTGGCCGGTTCCGTAAACAATATATTTAAGGGTGGTCAGGGCTTCCAGGCCCATTGGCCCCCTGGTGTGCAGTTTTTGGGTGCTGATGCCCATTTCTGCACCCAACCCAAAGGCAGAGCCGTCTGTAAAGCGGGTTGAAGCATTGACATAAACCGCTGCAGCATCCACCCGGCTCATGAAGATCCGGGAATGTTCATAGCTGTCGGTGATGATCGCTTCCGAGTGGCCCGTTCCGTACCTGTTGATATGATCAATGGCTTCGTCAAGGTTGTCAACAACTTTGACTGCCAGGATTAAATCGAGGTACTCCGTTTCCCAGTCTTCATCTGCAGCCGGGTTGATATCAGGATAGTAAAATGAAGTTTCCGGGCATCCCCTGATTTCAACGCCCATCTTTATTAAAACGGGCAGCACTTTGGGCAGGAACCGGGGAGCAACATCTTTATGAACCAGAAGGGTTTCCAGGGCGTTGCAGACGCCCGGCCGCTGGACTTTGGCATTTACCGTAATAGCGATTGCTTTGTCTATATCGGCATTGTAATCAATATAGGTATGGCAGTTACCGGCTCCGGTTTGAATAACCGGGACCGTGGAGTTGGCTATCACGGCGCTAATCAAGGAGGGTCCGCCGCGCGGTATTAAAAGATCCAGGTAGCCGCTGGCCTGCATCAGGTCCACTGCGGCATTGCGATCGGTGTCCTCGATCAGGGCTACCGCATCGCCGGGCAATTCCAGGTCAGAGAGACTTTTTTGCACCAGTTTTACCAGGGCTCGGTTGGAATTGAGAGCTTCGGAACCGCCGCGCAGGATAACGGCATTGCCCGCTTTCAGGGTTAAACCGCCGGCGTCTATAGATACATTGGGCCTGGCTTCGTAAATTATGGCTATTACGCCGATCGGGACACGGACCTGGCCAATATCCAGGCCATTGGGGCGTTTCCACATCCTTGTTACTTCGCCAACGGGATCTTCAAGGGAGGCAATATCCCTGAGGCCCCGGGCCATCTCCATGATCCGATCTTCGTTTAACAGGAGCCGGTCCCTGAAAGCGTCGGAGGAATGATCGCTTTTTTCCAGCTGTTCGAGATCCATTTTGTTGGCCTCTATAATATCGTTTTTGTTTTTTTCGAGAGAAAGGGCTATTTTTTCCAGGGCTTTGTTTTTTTGTCTGGTCGAAAGGCCGCTTAAAACTCCCGCTGCTTTCCGGGCCCGCCTGCATTTATCTAAAACTTCAGGATGCATAGAATAATCAACTCCAGTTCTCTTAAATCCTAACCTGAACGACCCAGTTCCATAAAAGTTGGCTTTCAAAATATGTTCTTATAAACCCGGTCTAAATCGGAGTTTCCGGGATTACTTCAAAAAGTCTTGCCAGATTAACGCTATAACTTCAAAGGTAAAGCCTAAATTGGTCAATAAATGACCAGGTTGTCCCTGTGAATAACCTCTTCAGCCACCGGCCGTTCAATGATATTGGCTACATCAGAGCTGCTTCTTTTCTGGATCCAGAGCAGTTCTTCTGATGAAAAATTAGTCAGACCCCTGGCCAGCTCATTGCCTTCCGGATCTTTTACCGTAACCAGATCGCCTTCGGCAAAAACCCCTTCCACTGCTACGACACCGACGGGAAGGAGGCTTTTTCCTTCTGAGCGGATGGCGTTACAGGCGCCGCTGTCTATGGTCACACTGCCGCGCGGGACCTGGCCAAAGGCAATCCACCTTTTTCGCCTGCTGAGATATTCCTTCTGGGGTTGAAAATATGTGCCCACATGTTCGCCCTTGACCAGCCTGGATACTACCCCGGGATCAAACCCATTGGCAATATACATGCCCACTCCAGAACTGGTTGCTACTTCAGCGGCCTGGAGCTTGGTAATCATCCCTCCCGTGGCCAGATCGTCATGCGATTTTTCTGCCCCGGCCTTGATACTTTCATCGATTTTTTCTACATAGGGAATGAGATCGGCATCGGAATGCTTCCTGGGATTTTTATCATATAAGCCGTCGATATCGGTAAGAATGATCAATAAATGGGCATCGCTTAAACCGGCTACAAGGGCAGAAAGGCGGTCATTGTCGCCAAATTTCAATTCCTCGACAGAAACCGAATCATTTTCGTTGATAATGGGCACTACACCCAGCTTGAGCAGGGTCAAAACAGTATTGCAGGCATTTATATACCGCCGCCTGCTTACCAGGTCGGTGCGGGTCAGCAGGATCTGGCCCACGTTTAACCCGTACTCGGCAAAAAGCTTTTCATAGATCTGGACCAGGATGCCCTGCCCTACGGCTGCTATAGCCTGTTTCTCGGGGATAGAAATTGGGTTTCGAGTGATATTTAGCCGGCCCCGCCCGGCCCCGATCGAACCTGATGAAACCAGGATTACTTCATGGCCCTGGTTGCACAGGTCAGCCAGTTCCCTGGCAAGTTTTTCCATGTAACCAAGGTTCAGTTTTCCGGTATCATGGGTTAACAGGCGGGTTCCGACTTTGACCACGATCCGGCTGGCGGCGGGGGTAGATAGCTTCTTTTCTTTAGCCACGGCGCAGTTTCTCCGCCTGTTTTGTCGCTGCAATAACCGATTTTAGGAGGCAGCTGCGGAACCCTGATTCTTCTAACACATGCATGGCGGCAGTAGTTGTCCCGGCCGGTGAAGTAACGGAGTTCCTTAGTTCGGCCGGGTGCTGGTTATTGTTTGCCTGGAGCATGCGGGCCGAACCGATTATGTTTTGGATCACCATTTCTGATGCTACATCGCGGCGGAAGCCAACTGCGACTCCGGCATCGATCATGGTTTCAATGAAGAGGAAAACATAGGCCGGGCCGGTGCCGCTCAATCCGGTTGCCGCATCCATCAGATATTCCGGGATCCTGATGGTAATGCCCATTGATTTAAGCAGCGCTTCGATTTGGTCCCGTTCTGCCGCTGTCACATTGTCTCCGGCGCTGATAGCAATAGTCCCCTCGCCCAGCAGGCACGGGGTATTGGGCATAAGGCGCACTACTTTGCTGTATGCAGGCAAGCAGCTTTCTATAAAATTAATGGTTATACCGGCGGCGATGGAAGAAAAAATCTGATCCTGCCGGACCATACTTTTTATCGAGTAGAGCAAGCTTTCGATATCCTGTGGCTTGACGCAAATAAAAATCTGCCGGCATTGCGAAACCAGCTCCTCCAGGTTTTGTGCTCCGACCGCGTTTAATTCCAGGGCCAGTTCATCAACCCGGTCCCGGTTTAGATCGAAGAGATAAACATCAGCCGGGTCGATACCCACTCGTTTCACAATACCCTTGGCCAGCGCGGAACCCATAGCGCCGCAGCCAATTAAACCAATTTTACCCTCGTTCATTTTTATCGATCCTTTCTTTGAAAACTTATCACTAATTCTAACCAAATGGCATAATTTTTGCAACAGCTAAAGATAAGAAAAAGGCGCCTGTTTAGAGGCGCGTATCGGGCAAAAGATTTATTATATACAAAGCCAGGTCCCAACAGGCCTTCCAGCTCGCCGTCGGATTTCTTCACTGTCCCCTCTACAATCGAGATTCCGCCACCTCCTCTGGATGGCTTTCCCCCGACCTCCGGGCAGTTACTTTTCTCCGTGCTGTGATTTCCGGTATAATCCCGGCCCGTAAGCCTTTCATTTACCGGTTCTTACAGCGTTCCGGTTTTAAGGAACCTTCTGTGAATTCAGGATAACCCTCCTTCACTTCCGGTAATCCTTTTCTGCCGGAACCGACTTACTTTCCAGTCTCTCGGAACCTGGCAACTATATTATTGATCGGCTCTGCTAATTTGTCAATACCTTTTACAAAATTTATATTAATTTTTTTTGTCAGGCAAATACCGCCCGGATTTTAGCAAGGGCCCAGTCCAGTTCTTCCCGGCTTGAAACCAGCGGCGGCGTAAAGCGAATTACGTTCTCGTGGGTCTCCTTGGAAAGGATACCCAGTTTCATCAGTTCTTCACAGTAACTGCGGGCCTTTACCTTAAGCTCTATGCCAATCAGCAGACCTTTGCCCCTGACTTCGACAATTTGCGGGTTGTCGATTTTCTTGAGTTCCTCTACAAAATATTTTCCGCTCTCCAGCGATTTTTCCACCAGCTTTTCCTCCCGGAGGACATCCATGGCGGAAATAGCTACAGCGCAGGCCAGGGGGTTGCCGCCAAAAGTAGATCCGTGCGAACCGGGATCAAATACATCCATAATGCTGTCATCGGCTGTTATGGCCGAAATGGGCAGGACACCGCCTCCAAGAGCCTTGCCCAAAATGTAGATGTCAGGTTTAACGCCTTCCCAGTCGCAGGCAAATAGTTTGCCGGTCCGGCCGAAACCGGTTTGAATTTCATCGGCCATAAAGAGAATATTATGATCCCGGCATACCTGGTAAGCTTCTTTCAGGTATCCTTCCGGCGGGATGATGATTCCGCCTTCGCCCTGCATTGGTTCGATCAGGAGCCCGGCCGTGTTGGGAGTAACAGCTTCTTTAAGAGCCTCAATATTGCCGTATTCGATTAATTTAAAGCCCGGTGTAAAGGGCCCGAAATCCTGGTTGTAAGACTCATCTGAACTGAATGACACGACGGTTATGGTCCGGCCGTGAAAATTGCCGTTACAGACAATTATTTCCGCCTTGTTGGCGGGAACATTTTTTTTACGGTAAGCCCACCTGCGGGCCGCTTTAAGGGCGGTTTCCACTGCTTCAGCCCCGGTATTCATGGGCAGGACTTTTTCTTTTCCTGTTAACCCGGCTATTTTTTCAGTAAAGGGCCCCATTTTATCGTTGTTGAACGCTCTTGAAGTCAGGGTAATCATCTCGGCCTGCTTTTTTAATGCCTCGATGATTTTCGGATGTCGGTGGCCGAAATTCATCGCCGAATAGGCGCTGAGCATATCCATGTAGCGGTTCCCTTCCGGATCTTCAACCCAAACCCCTTCTCCCTTCGAAAGGACTACCGGCAGGGGAAGGTAATTACGGGCCCCGTACTGTTCGGTAATACTGAGAATTTCTTTTGTGCTGGTCATTTTATTCACCCCGTTTAAGTAAAGTTGTGCTGGTTAAAGGCCCAGGCTTTTCGACAAAAGCTGCCAGGCGCTATCAGGATCGCTTTTGCTAAGTACTCCCGCCGCAGCCATTATATAATACCTGTCTATTAAATGCACTACCTCGCCCCGGGGTAATAGTTCGAGGCCGGTTTTACCTTTTAATGCCCTTTCCATTGCTCCTGCTCCGCCGGGCAGTTGAGAAAGCGCTCCTCCGGTCCCGATTACCGTTTTTACCCGGGTTAAGTCTTTGCCTTCAACAACAGTTTGCCGGCCGGTGGGGCCGTAAATATAACGCCAGGATCCGGCATGCCGGATCAATGCTGTTTTTAAAGCCTGTTCGGTTAAAAGGCCGATCAATCCCCTCTCCTGTTTGGAACCGGGCAGCGGTTTAATCTCTTCCGGGCAGGTCTGGTCGTCTTCAGGCAGGCGTCCTTCATCCCTGCATAGTTCGATGACCCGGCCGGCATTACGGTAAACTCCGAGATCTCCTTCGACTGTCCGCTTGGCCCGGGGCTCGGGGTGAAGAAGCAGGTGCTGGATTTCTTCCGAACCGTCTGTTACAGAATGGACATCCGTAGTTGCCCCCCCGACGTCGAATACAAGCAGATCTTCCAGGTGCTCATAAGCCAGGCGGGCCGCCTCCATAACCGCTCCCGGCGTGGGTATAATCTCCCCTTCCACCAGGGAACGTATTTTTTCCATGCCCCTGGCTTCAACTATATGCCGGTTAAAGGCGCGGTGTATTTCCCTGCGGGCAGGTTGAACGTTGAGCTGGTCTATTTTGGGATAAACATTTTCAGTTATGACCAAAGAAAGGCCTTTTTCGCTAAATAACTGCTGGGTCTGTTCGGATACGGCCCGGTTACCGCAGTAAATAACCGGTACGGGATGGTCCCTGGTTATAAGCCAGTCGCTGAGGTGGCGGGCGTTTTTGAGGATGGTTTCTTTTTCGCCGTAATCGACTCCTCCAGCCAGCAGGATCAGCCGGGGATCTAAAGCCTCCAGGCGTTCCAAATCATCAGTCCCCAGCTCGCCGGCTGTCACCATGCTGACCACGGCGCCGGCCCCCAGGGCCGCCTCTTTAGCCGCTTTTGCGGTCATGTCGTAAACCAGGCCGTGGACGGACATTTTTAACCCACCAGCAGCTGAGCTGGAAGCCAAAAACTGGTCCCAGGTGATTTTTTCGCCCAGTTTATTTTGCAGGTCTGCCAGGGCCTTTTCCAGCCCGATAGTGACATCGCCCGCGTCTATGGATGTTTCAGCCTGTCCCTGGCCCAAAAAAGACAGCGGTCCGGCGCAGGGGCTGTCAAAAGCGCTTATGATCGTAATGGTGCTTCCGATGTCTGCCACCAGCAGCTCAATTTTCACGGTTATCTTCCACCAAACCCATTTTTTTGATCATGAAGCTGGCTACATCGAGCCCCCTGGTTCCGCGGCCGAAGCCCCGATCCAGGCCTTGATCCCGGGCCATTTCATTGGTTACCTGGGTTCCTCCGGCGATCAGGATCATTTTATCGCGCAGCCCCTTTTCCTGGCAAACCTGGTTGAGTTTGCGCATGCTCTGGCGGTGGGCATCGTTATGGGTAATGATAGTGCTGATCAGTATGGCATCGGCATCAAGCTCGACAGCAGCATCAGCCAGTTTTTCTACAGGAACCGAAGTGCCCAGGTAATGGCAGTTGATACCAAAGCCTTCCAGTCCTCCGTGTTTGATGTCAAGGATTTCTCTCATGCCCACCGAATGTTCGTCTTCGCCGACCGTGCCGGCAACCACTGTCAGGGGCCTTTTTTCCACGGCCTGGCGAATTTGATCTTCAGAAAGAGGCGTTTCCTTGTAAGGGATCTTTATTTCTGCCGGGTTCAGGCTGAAGCCGACCCGGGCTTTCAGCTCTACCAGGGTTCCTTCGGCCGGATGCATTTTTTGCAGGTTAATTACTTCTACATCTTCCAGGTTCATGCGCCCGGCCATTTCCAGGGCCCCGTATTCGGCCATGTCTGCCGGAACCGGGAGCAGCATGGTCATGGTAACAATGCCGTCGCCGGCCCATTCCGCTTCCGGTTTGAGAGCTTCACCCCGGTAGGGCCGGCTTTCTTCCAGCCTGTTGGCGGAGTTATCTTCAGGATCGAGTTCATCGATGTAAATGATTTTTTCCGGCCGGCAAATCGTGCAGCCATCTATCGGCGCGCAGGGTGAAAGATCTTGGTCCTGGCTGTGCGGTGGATTATTGTATCCGAAATGATGGCAAACGGGAGCATAATAGTCTTCATCGCGGGGCACTATCGAATCGGAAGCCACCCCTCCCGCGGGATCCCGTTTGATGCCGTCGCCATTTCTTTCCGGGTAATAGCCGGAATCGACAAAGAACCCCTGGTCTACAGCGGCAAAATATCCACCTGCTTCCAGTATTTCTTCCAGGAATAGCACGGCCCTTTCTTTTAATTCCCGGACCTTCTGGCCCAGCTCCCCATCCATATTCAAAGTAACCATGTCCTTGATGCCGTCCAGGCCGGCCAGGGCCTGTTTGGCCGTATTGACAGCATGGACAGAGTTATAATGCCACGGCACATTGCGGCCCTCGTCGGGGGTGATCGTGCTCTGGATGTCGGCGCTGGTCAGTCTGGAGAGGAGCAGGTTAAGGGTGTGGGTAACCGTTACCTCCCTGGTGCACGATTCCATGTACTTCGTATTCATCTGAGCCCGCATTTTAAAATCTTTAAAAAGCTGGCGCAGGGCCACCGCGTAAGGGAGATCGATTCGCATAGCCGGAGCCGGTGGCGCGGTCGGCGGCACTGTTGAAAGGGCAATATTTTCCCTGGGCATACCTGCCAGTTCGGAATATCGGCAGTTGATGGCATGCTGAACCAGGAGTTCAGGCATCACCTTCCAGGCTTCCCTGGCCGTCGCGTTAGCGTTATGAGCCCCGTCTATTTGCAGAATGTTGGCCGCTAGCATCAGTTTTTTGGCAACGGCGGCGTCAACAAAGGAGCGGTACATATTTACATTGCGGTAGAGAACGTTATACTGCGGGTCCTGGTGGGCGCCGTTAACCCCTTCTTCGGCAAACAGGACCGCAATTTCCGGGCCCGCCACCCCGCTGATATAGGAGTGGAAATTAAGCGGCCGGCCCACTTCGTCTTCGATAAGGTCCAGCGCTTTGCGGGTAGCCCGGACCTGTTTCCTCGATATGGGCACGCCGCCAATTCCTTCCGGTGTGCCTTCAATTAAACCGTCGAAGTGGCTTTGCCCGGCCGTCCGGATAACCATGATATGGTCGGCGCCGTGCCAGGCTACCATCCTCATCCGGCGCAGGTCATCTTCAAAACGCCCCGAAGCAATTTCGGAAGTGACCACGCAATCAGGCTGGGGATCTATATCGCCAAAGGATTTGGCCGCAGGCAGGGGAATGCTGTTCTCCAGGTTTGCAGAGACCTGCCGGTACTTAAATGCTCCCAGCTCCGCTTCATCTTCTGTTAAAGGACGGCGCCAGGTCCAGCCTTTACGCCTGGGCCGGTAATTTTCCAGGTTTTTAAATATTTCTTCGGGAGAAAGTTTTTGTTCAGGCGTTAATTTCAAGCCGGTCCCTCCTTCCCAAAAATGGCTGCGGCCCGGTCCCATTCCCGGCCATCGGCCAGAATTAAACCGGCTTCCCGGTAGGGCAGGTTCTTTTTCTGAGCGAAGCGCAGCACGACATGGCCGGCTCCCTTGCCCAGGAGGCCGTATTTGACGCAGTTTTGAACGATTTGTTTAGCTTCAAGGCTGGAATAGCCCATCCGCAGCAGGACAGAACGCTCAATAGAAGGCGAAGTATGGTCCCTGGCCAGCTCGAAAAGCGGGTTAACTACCTGACCTGTAAGTTTCCAGAACCTTTGTTCCAGCTGTTCGTCGGTTAACTCTTTTATGCTGGAACGGCGCTGCAGGTAATCGTCTTCACGTTTCATGTCAGTTTTCCCCCTTCCCGTAATGGTCTTCAATCCACCCGGTTGATGTTTTTAGTTCGGCGGCGAGGTATTCAATTTCAAGCGGGCTTAATTTCTCTTTGCCTTTTTCCTGCGCTGCCTTTTTCAGGTACGATTTTTTCAGGTTATCAAGATCAACTTTTTTTACCTTGATCTGCCCGGGAGATTCGGGAATAATAATGCTCTGCCCGGGAACACTGTCTTCAGGGTTGCCCCTTTTGATGGTTATGCCCATTTTGCCGGCAAATGTAAGCTGCGGGCTGGGATGTTTACCGGCCCCGGTGTATTCTGTTTCCTGCACGACAAGAACATCTTCGCGGTCCATCTCTCTGGCCACGGCAAAAGCGCCGGCCAGGGAAGTATTGCCCGCCGGTCCTCTTTCCAGCCCTTCCAGCTGGGCCAGCAGTTCAGTCACGTAAAAAACTTCGCCCTGGGTAACCGTATAATAACGATCCAGGTACCTTAAGGGGCGGGCGGCGTTGCGCGGCACATCGGCCCTGTCCGGCCAGGTGGCAAAGGGGACGCCAAAACCGGTATGGCCGGTTGTAAATGATTTGCGGTTGAAATCGCGATCGCTGGCCATGTGCAGGCCGCTTAAGTCTACGCTGATCCCGACCACTTCTGTATGATCACAGCCTCCCTTTTTCAATCCCCGGGCCGTGCCGGTTACATTACCGCCTCCGGCATGGGTAATCAGGACTGCTGTGGGGTCTTTGCCCACTTCCCGGCGAACTTGATCGGCCAGTTCAGAACCGAGGGTTTCAATTCCGGCTATGCCGAACGGCGTATACAATGAGGCGTTGAAATAACAGGTTTCTTCGAGCAATATTAAAAACTTATAAAACAGTTCGGGCCCTACGGAAAGCTGGACTACTTCAGCGCCGTATGCTTCGCAGGCCCGTCCTTTCTCCATAATTTCCGGCTGGCTTAAATCCTGGCTGTCGAACAGCTCCTGGACTACGATGCAGTTCAGGCCCCGCATGGCGGACTGGGAAGCGACGGCGGCGCCGTAATTTCCGCTGGTGGCCGAAATTACCCCTTTGTAGCCGTGTTTTTGGGCCTGGTAGCAGGACAATGAAGCCCGCCGGGCTTTGAAACTGCCGCTGGGGTTGCAGGCCTCATCTTTGATAAAGATGCGGGCTCCTTTCCCCGGTTCTGCATGGCAGCGGACCAGCCTGGTCAGGTTGTGTAGTTCAAGAAGGGGGGTTTTGCCAACATTGGTTTCTTCCTGGATCGCGCGGACTTCTTCCAGGGAGTAGCCGGCCTTTTTCATCATCGCTTCATAATCGAAAGCAATCCCTTCCTGCTCAAATTGATCGTAATCGATGCCCACAGCCTGTTTCATGATCCGGTTTTTCCTGGCCATTACGTCCTGGTAGCTTAAGGCAGGATTATTATTCAATGTTTTCGCCCTCCTCCCTGAGCAGTTTTCTTACTTCAAGGCCAATTTTTAGCAATTCCGGCTGGGGACGGCCGTAATCAATTTCATAAGCCGGAGTGATGGCAATTAGTTTTCCCTCCACCAATCTTCCCGTAACGGTCTGAATTGAAACTTGATCGCCAATATCAGCGGCCTGGTCGATCAGGAACCCCTTTACCTTCATCGTCAGGGGGACGCCGGCAGTTTCCGGAGGCAGGCCGGGAGCCCTTTCTTCCGGGTTAAGGACTACATTAAAGATCTGTACCCAATCATCTTTTTTTGCTTCTCCCACTTTGGATTCTCCTTTCGCGGCATTATATTTTTAACACCAGGATTTGCATCCCCGCTGGCATGCAAATTAATAAGCCTGCTCGAACCTGCTCCAGCAGGATGGGAAAGGCAGGTCCAGCAAAGTTTTAAGGCCCGGGGCGGCTGCTGCCACGACCGGGATCATGTTAACCGCCATGGCCATCGTCCCCTGGCCCCCCGGGATCTCAGGTTTAATAGACAGGTTAACCGGCGGGTCACCTTCTATCCTGATATAATCCCCGGTCTCGATAGCTTCCGCTTCGGGACATACCTGCTGGGGATGTTTCAGGGTAATAACCGCTTCCCCGTTTTTGTAGCCATAGGCCCGGTGATGGCAACCGGCAACCAGACCCGGTTCCACTTTTACATAGGGAGTTTCGCGGTAAGTGGATGAAATAATCGGTTCTTTTTCCTCAACAATTTGATCCAGCTCCCAGTTTAAAGCCTGCGCAATAAGGCTGATAGATTGCTTGAACCCTATATGCCCGACAATAGTCCCTTTGTCGACCCCGGTTTTGAATTCCTCCGGAGTAATGCCCACTCCCTGGGTGGCCATTACAGTGCTTCCGAAAGGCGACAGGTCGTTAATCCTCTCGGCCTCAATTTTCCGGACGCTGCAGCAGGCCCCGGTGAGGCATATGGCCAGGGCATCGAGGACAAAGCCGGGGTTAATGCCGGTCCCGAGGACGGTCACTCCGTATTTTTGGGCTTCTTCATTTAATTCTTTCGCGAGTTCCCGGTCGGCTTCCCAGGGCTCGGCCATTTCTTCGGCTATAGTAATAACATTAAAGCCCGCCCGGACCGCCTGCATTAATTCGTGGTGGATTTCTTTGAAAAAAGAGCCGGTTGAATGGATTACTACTCCGCCCCCGACTTTTTCCAGCACTGAGCGGACATCACCTGATATGATAATGCCGCCTGGTTGCAGTCCCAGGGTTTGACCGAGGTCCTGGCCCAGTTTGGCGGGGTTGCGGCCGATGGCCCCGGCCACTTCGGCCCCGCTGCGTTCAAGGAGCACCTTGTAAATGCCCGATCCCATCGCGCCAAGACCCCACAGGACAACATTGATTGTGTGCATTAAAATAACCTCCTTAAAAAAATAAAGCCGGGTATCGGCTTAAGTTGGAAAACGGTTTAATGTTGATGGCTTTGCGCCCCGGCGGCGCAGGTTTCTCAATTCTTTGCCGGGAGCAGGGAAAATGTCCGGGCCCGGAAAAGGGTAAACCATCAAGGCCGGCATGCCGCCTCCCGGAAGGGTAACAACCGGATCCCTGTGCAGTTTTTCGACTATGCCTCCGTTGCTCATATGCCGGTTCCTTTCAAAGGCCCTGCTAATAAAGCTCATATCGCAACGAAATGCCGCTGGTAAAGCGGCATTTCGCTATTGTTAATGGCAGGGGAGACAGGACTTGAACCCGCAGCCTGCGGTTTTGGAGACCGCTGCTCTGCCAGTTGAGCTACTCCCCTTCACAGCTCATATTTTAGCCTATTTAGATGTGGATGTCAACGACAACCGCCTTATTAATCCGCATTATTTTAGCCCAGTTCGTGGGCGGTGCGGGCGATTATTTCATTTTGCAATTTTTCGTTTAGGTTGTTAAAATAATCGCTGTACCCGGCCACCCTGACGATCAGGTTACGGTATTGTTCCGGGTTCTTTTGGGCTTCCCGCAGGGTTTCGGCATCGATAACATTGAACTGGATATGGTGACCGTCAAGTATAAAATAGGCCCGAATTAACCGGATTAGGCTTTCCAGCCCCTTCTTGCCGGACAGGACCCTGGGCGTAAATTTCATGTTCAGCAGGGTGCCGCCGGTGAGGAGGTGGTCCATTTTCGAGGCCGACTTGATCACCGCTGTGGGCCCCTGCAAATCAACGCCCTGGGCAGGAGATATGCCCTCTGATAAAGGCATGCCGGCCGGGCGGCCATCTGGTGTTGCTCCGATGACCGAACCGAAATAGACATGGCAGGTGGTGGGCAGCATGTTAATGCGGTAGGTTCCTCCCCGGACCGTTTTGCGGCCATCTACAGTGCGGTGGAACCGTTTAAAAACATCCTGCATGATCGTATCGGCATAATTGTCATCATTGCCATAGTGGGGCGTATTGTTGATTAGATACTGCCGCCGGGTTTCCTGGCCCCGGAAATTTTCGCGCAGTAAACCGCTCAGTTCATCCCAGGTGAAATTTTTCTCTTCATAAATATGTTTTTTCAGCGCGGCCAGGCAGTCGGTGATGGTGCCGATACCGACCCCCTGGACATAATTGGTGTTGTAAC
The DNA here is from genome assembly GCA_003553895.1 of Syntrophomonadaceae bacterium. Taxonomy (GTDB): domain Bacteria; phylum Bacillota; class Dethiobacteria; order DTU022; family DTU022; genus B1SED10-74M. The sequence goes on from PWFM01000152.1 coordinate 13,821, forward strand.
GCGCTCCGCCGGCGTTGTAGTCTTTGCCGTTTTTAAGGCAGTCATCTATAATCAAGGACAAAAACGGGGCCGGCATTTCTTCGGCATAGAGTTTTTCTATAGCCTGGTTGCCGGCAATTTTAATATCGATAAAATAACGGAGCTGTTTTTCAAAAGCGTCAAGCAGGTTGTCAAAAGAGCCAAGCTGATCCGGGCTGCCGGTATCCAGGCCCAGCATTTTCCCGTCCGCCGGGTTCCTGCCGCCGTTCAACGTTATTTCCAGGACCTTGACCAGGTTAAAATAACCGGTCAGGATATAGCTTTCTTTACCAAAAGCTCCGGTTTCAACGCAACCGCTGGCGCCGCCACAGCGGGCATCGACCAGTGATTTGCCCTGGGCCAACAGTTCGGCGATCACCGCCTCGGCGTTGAAAACAGAGGGCTGCCCCCAGCCCTTCCTGATCACTTCACCAGCCTGTTTTAAAAACAAATCAGGGCTCTTTTTGCTGACCTGCACGTTGCTGCTCGGCTGCAGCAGCCTCATCTCATCGATTACTTCCAGTAGCAGGTAAGTTACTTCGTTGACACCGTCGCTGCCGTCTGGTTTCACTCCGCCCAGGTTGATATTGGCAAAATCGGTATAAGTGCCGCTTTCCTGCAGGGTAATCCCCACTTTGGGCGGGGCGGGCTGGTTATTGAACTTGATCCAGAAACATTGCAGCAATTCCCTGGCCCGATCCCTGGTCAGTGATCCCCGCTCAAGATCGTTGTAGTAGAATGGTTCCAGGTGCTGGTCGAGCCTTCCCGGGCAAAAAGCATCCCAGGTGTTGAGCTCGGTAATCACGCCCAGATGCACAAACCAGTAATACTGCAGGGCTTCCCGGAAATTGCCGGGCGCGTGGGCCGGGACCCGATCGCAAACGGCTGCGATCTGCAGCAGCTCTTCTTTCCTGGCGAAATTATTCTCTTCAGCGGCCAGTTCCCGCGCTTTTTGAGCATGCCTGCCGGCAAAAGTTATCAGGGCATCGGCGCATATAGACATTGCTTCCAGCTGATCTTTCCTGGCCATGGCGTCAGGGTCGCCGGCCAGGTCGAGCCCGGCCAGGTGGTCCGCTATTTCTTCTTTCATATCAAGCAGGCCCTGTTGATAAATCTTATCTCCGGCGACGGTATGCCCGGGAGCGCGCTGTTCCATAAATTCGGTAAATAAGCCGGCTTCATAACAGTCCAACCATTCAGGGCTCATCCGGCAGAATATCTTATCCCTGATCGAGCGCCCCTGCCAGAACGGGATTATGGTTTCATCCTGTATTTTTTTCACTTCTTCGCTTACCTTAAAAGAAATGGTTTTGCGGTTATTAATCACATCCAGGTCGTCAAGGGTATGGCAGCATAGTTCGGGGTACGTGGGCGCAGCCTGGGGCCCTGTCCCGCGTTCTCCAACTATAAGTTCATCATCGTTAATACAAATAGTTTTATTTTCCATCAGGTGTTTAAAGGTAAGGGCCCTGAGCACAGGAGCGGACACTTTGCCTTCGTAACGGCGGTAAGCTTCGGTAACCAGGATCGCCCTTTCAGCAGAAATGGTTGGCTCGGTGTTCACGCTTTGCTGCCTTAGCTTTCTAACCCTTTCGTTCATGCCTCTAATCTCTTCACCCATATTAATCATCCTCGCTGAGTATTTTTATGCCCCGGGTTTCAAGGCGGGTTTTTACCTGGCCCAGCTTTTCAGCAGTGGGGGCTTCAATTGTACCGGGAAGGTATTCAAGGTCAAGCCTGGCGTACTTGGCGGTCCCGTAATTATGGTACGGGATTAGTTCCAGTTCCTCAAGGCCGCATTCAATAAGCGTTTCGGCAACAGCGTCGATATTACTGTGGTGATCGTTGATCCCGGGAATCACCGGCATCCGGACCCGGACCGGGGCTCCATGTCCAACCAGGCATTGCAGATTATCAAGCGCCAGGCGGCTGGATATGCCGGTATATCTCCTGCTTTCCAGGTCATTGATCAGTTTCAGGTCATAGAGGAACATATCGGCGAGAGCGGCCATCTGCTCTATAATCGGCCAGGGCGCATAACCGGAAGTATCGATCACCGTATGGACGGCTTCTTTTTGAAATGCCTTAAGCGCCCTTTCCAGGAAATCAGGCTGCATCAGGGGTTCTCCCCCGGAGAAGGTAATCCCGCCCCCGGAATTGTCAAAGATAAAACGATCTTTCATGGCTTCCTGGAACAGCTCTTCCACTGTGTATTCTTTTCCCACCGCTTCTAAGGCTTCGGCGGGGCAGGCCCGGGCGCACTGCAGGCACCGGACACAGAGGCTGCGATCTAGAACCGGTCCTGTTTCGCCCACCCGAACCGCTCCCTCGGGGCAGGCTTCCACGCAGGAGCGGCAGCCCAGGCAGCGATCGGGCTGTCTCATGATATCGGGATCAGGGCTGATGCTTTCAGGGTTCTGGCACCACCAGCAGTCCAGGGGACAGCCTTTTAAAAAAACTGTAGTCCTGATCCCCGGCCCATCATGCAGCGAATAGCGCTGTATATTAAAAATTAAACCTTTTATCATCCATCGTCCCTTGTTGGTTTTAATTACTGATTTAAACGTTCATAAATATCCCGCGCTGCCCTGGTTACGGAGAGTCCGCCCCGGCCTGTACAGCGCAGTTCAGGCGGCAGCATCCTGCCGCAGTTGTCCATCGCCTCGATTGTTTCGTCTAAGGGCACAACCCGGTCGTAGCCGGCCAGGGCCATATTGGCGCAGGCGACAGCATTAAACCCGGCCATAATATTTTTGCCCAGGCAGGGTACCTCAACCCGTTCCGCAACCGGATCACAGACCATGCCCATAACATTTTGCAGGGCCATAGCCGCAGCGTCAAATCCTTTTTCCGCCGTCCCTTCCAGCAGCTGGACCAGCCCCGCCGCCGCCATGCCGGAAGCGGATCCGCACTCGGCCTGGCAGCCGCATTCCTCGGCGGCAAAGGTGCTTTTTTGGGCGATCATTACCCCGATTACGCCTGCAGCCAGCAAACCTTTCACGATATGGTCCCGGCCCAGCTGCAGATCATCTGCTACCGCGGTTAGGGTTCCGGGAAGGGTGCCGCAAGAACCGGCCGTCGGGGCGGCTACGATAACGCCGAAGGCGCTTTTTGTTTCCATCACGGCACTGATGCCGCCAATTAAAGCGGCAGATAAGCGCCCCCCGATTAAGCTGCCCCGGTAGTTTAAGATTTTTTGGGATTGCGGCCCCAGGATCCGGTCGCTGTAATCGGTTCCGGCCAGCCCTTCCTGCACCGCCTGGGCCATTACCCGGGCCAGTTCTTCTGCCATCGCGTAGACCCTGGCCTCGCTTACCCCACCACGGGCGCTTTCATAGCGCAGGGCCAATTCCCACATGGCCAGGTTTTCTTTTTCGGCCATGATTAAAGCTTCCGCGGCGGTGGAAAAGGGCACCCGGCAATCTTTACGGGAGAGAACCGGCAGGACCGGATCTAGCTGGGTAATCGCCTGAAACCCGGTTTTGTTCCGGATCCTTTCCAACAACTTCTCTTCTAATTTAAACCCGGTTTTTATATTAATCAACCCTTTTTCCCCCGACATGGAGGCGGTTATATAATCATAACCGGAAATGAGCTCTTTAACCTGCGTTGCGTAAGATTGTAAAGTATTTTCGTCCACCTCGGAGTAAAACAGCAGGGTTTCGTAAAAATCTCCTTTTATGGAAACTGCAAAGCCGTCCATACTGATTATCTCAATCATCCCGCCCCCGGTGGAAAGGCAAATCAACTCCCTCTCCTCTCCGCCTTCATCGGCGGCTTTAATGAGGTATGTGTTGGGGTGATCGGCCGGAAAGGGGGTAACCTGGAAAGACAGGTCCAGGTTTTCCCGCCGGGCCTGTTCCAGGGCCTCGACCAGGCCGGGGTCGTTTAAATCCTGGCCCAGCAGTCCCCCGGCCAATCCAATATCAGCTCCCTGTTCATGGTAGGTGGCGGCCAGGGAACCGCCGGGATCAAAAGTTACCCGGCAGTACCGGCATGGCCCTTGCAGGCGCTGGCGGACGAGGCGGCCGATGCGGACCGAAGCTGCGGTATGCGAGCTTGACGAACCCCGCATCACCGGGCCGATGACGTCGTTGAATATGCTTGGCGGCTGCTTATCCATCTTTACCTCCTTCTTCATACCGGGATCATAACATAAGACCGGTTATTAGTTTGCTTTTAATTAATCACTGCCTTCGCCCTTGAGGACTGCCAGGGGAAGCAGTCTGGCCACTTTGCTGCTCAGGCCAATTTCTGTAAAGGTATCTATGACCATTTCGATATCTTTATATGCCTGGGGAGCTTCATCCAGGTAGGCCTTAAAATTGCGCCCGGAAACCAGGACTTCAGAGAGCCTCCCTTTCAGTTCGGCCACCGATATCTCTTTTTTTGCCGCCCGGCGGGACAGGACCCTGCCGGCGCCGTGATTTACGGAATTATATATTTTATTTACTCCCGGCTCAGCCCTGACCACGTAGGATGCCGTGCCCATACTGCCGGGGATTAATACCGGGTGGCCGGTTGCCCGGTAGCGGCCCGGATTTTCGGGATGGCCGGGCGCAAGGGCCCTGGTGGCGCCCTTGCGGTGAATGAGCATTTGCTTACCGCCAATTTCTTCAAAGCGGGCGGTGTTATGGGCCAGATCGTAGATCAAATCCAATCCGTAACTACGATCATCCCCACCAAAAACACTGCTGAAAGCCTTACGGACGTCATCGGCAATCCACTGCCGGTTGCAGAAAGCAAAATTAATTGCGCAGGACATGGCCGAAAAGTACTTTTTGCCGGTTCCTGAGTTTATGGGCACCGAAGCCAGGCCGGCCGAGGGAAGGTCCAGTTTATAGCCGGGAGCCTTCTTTTTCATCAGGGCGCTGTAATCAGTACAGATTTGATGCCCGAATCCCCGGCTGCCAGTATGGATCAGAACTGTTAACATCCCTTCCGAAAGGCCGTAAATCCCGGCAGCTTCCCGGTCGAAGACTGTATCCACATAACCGAGTTCAATAAAATGATTACCGCCGCCAATGGTCGAGAGCTGCAGGCCGCGCTTGCGGGCATCGCCGCTGATCGCTGCCGGATCGGCGCCGGTTGTGCAGCCCCCGTCTTCTATCGCTTCCAGGTCTTCGCTCCTGCCGTAGCCCTGGTCGACCAGAAAAGGAACGCCTTCCTGGATGATGGTATTGAAATGAGCATCGATGAAAGCTTCATGTTTACTTTTGCGTCCCACTCCGCTCGGGACCCGCTTTTCTATGGCCCGGATCAGTTTCCGCAGGGCTTCTTTGTCCAGGCTTTTTGACTCGATAGTGGTCCTCAGCAAGCGCACCCCGCAGTTGATGTCCATGCCCACCGCGCCTGCCGATATTAAGCCCTGTTCGGCATCCATGGCCATAACGCCCCCTATAGGCAGGCCGAAGCCGCTGTGGATATCGGGCATCCCGACCACGGGATCAATTACCCCGTCCAGTGAAGCGGCATCCATTAACTGCTGCAGCGATTGATCTTCGGCAAAGGATTTAAATAGCTGCCGGTTTAAGTAAACCACCACATCGGCTTTCATCCTGCCCTGCCGCCTGATACGGTAACAATTGTTTCCTGCCGGCTCCAGTAGCGACACGGATAACGCTCCTTTCTTAACATGCATGTTTTTAATTAGGCGCTTAATCTGACAAAAACACTGCCGGAAAAATACAGGATCGGCAATACAGCGCCGGATTCTATGGTTTCGAAAGCCTCCAGCAGTAAATAGATCAGGCTTTCAGGTCCAATTGTTCCAGGATATTTTTTAATTCGGGCAAAATGTTGTCGTTTGTCAGCGGAAAGTGGATCGGCGTTACGGAGATATAACCTTCCCTGATTGCCCTGGTGTCGGCATCCTCGGCTTCATTGTTGTCGTCGATCAGTTCTCCGGCCAGCCAGTAATATACCCTGCCCCGGGGATCGATCCTTTTTTCGAAAGCATTGCGGTACCGCCTGTTTCCCAGGCGGGTTGCCCGGATTCCATTAATATTGTCAATATCGGTGGGGATGTTGATGTTAATCAGGGTGGATGTTGGCAGCTTTGCCTCCAGCAGCAAGGGGAATAAGCGGCAGATAAACTGCCCGGCAAATGTAAAGCTTTTTGCCTCTCCGTTGCCGGTTAATGAAACCGCTATCGAAGGTATGCCCATGATTAAACCTTCAACGGCTGCAGATACGGTTCCTGAATAAAGGACGTCCGTTCCCAGGTTGCTGCCCCGGTTAATACCCGATATGACCAGGTCCGGTTTATCTTCCAGGATCGCTTCAACAGCCAGCTTTACGCAGTCTGAAGGAGTGCCGTTAACACACCAGCCGGTTAGTTCAGGATTGTGAAAGTAGTTAATTTCGTCCACCAGAAGGGGCCGGTGCATGGTTATGGCATGCCCGATAGCGCTGCGTTCGCGGTCTGGAGCTACAATGCTCAACCGGTAGTCGTTTCTCTTTTCATAGAGGCACTGGCTGAGGCGCTGAATGCCCTCGGCGTATATTCCATCATCGTTTGTAATTAAAATATGGTTTTTTTTCATTTCCAGGTTGCTGTGGTTTCTCCTTTCTTTCTTCCAGGCTTTTTAACAGCCTTCTTCCAGATCTATTTTAACCCTTTGCGAAAAGTTTATAAAGCTTTTCCTGGTCGGGACTATAGACAACCCCTTTTTCGGTTATAATCGCCTTGATCAGCCCGGCCGGGGTAACATCGAAAGCCGGGCTGTAAACATTAATTCCTTCGGGGGCCAGGGCCTGTCCCCCACAATACAGGACTTCTTCCGGGCTGCGCTCTTCAATTACTATTTCTTCGCCGGAAGGCAGGGTAAGATCGATGGTCGAAAGCGGGGCGGCCACGTAGAAAGGTATAGCGTGGTAAGCGGCCATTACAGCCAGCGCATAAGTGCCGATTTTATTGGCGACATCACCGTTGGCGGCAATACGGTCCGCTCCCACCAATATTAAGTCAATTTTACCCTGTTTCATCAAGTAGCCGGCGCAGTTATCGGTGATCAGCGTGGCCGGTATATTTTCATGGATCATTTCAAAAGCAGTTAAACGGGCGCCCTGCAGCAGGGGCCTGGTTTCATCGATGTAGACATGAACATCTTTGCCTTCTTCTACAGCAGCCCGCACTACCCCGAGAGCGGTTCCGTAGCCGCCGGTAGCAAGGGCCCCGGCATTGCAGTGGGTCAGTATGCAGGAGCCATCCGGGACCAGGGCGGCGCCGTTAATGCCAAGCAGGCGGTTGTTTGCCAGGTCTTCTGCGTATATTTTTTCTGCTTCCAGAAGCAGCCCGGCGGCGGTTTCCTGAGGCGGCAGACCTGCATTGTCCGACAGCCAGCGGTTAAGCCGTTCCAAAGCCCAGGCCAGGTTTACGGCTGTAGGCCGCGATTTAAACAGCTCTTTTGCCGCCCCAGTGAGGTGAGCTTGCATTTGCGGCTGATCATAACCTTTGGCCAGGCCTTCATAGGCCGCAATGGCCATTCCGAATGCGGCGGCAATACCGATGGCCGGCGCTCCCCGTACCGCCATATCGCGAATAGCGCCTGCTACTTCCGGGTACTTGCGGCAGGCCAGGTATTCCACCCGGTGGGGCAGCAGCCTCTGATCAAGCATATACAGGCATTCATTATCCCAGTACATGGTAAGCAGTTCATTTTCTGCGGTCATTTTCATTGCTCCTTGGGGTAGTTATTCCCGCCTTCCCTGCACAGGCAGTAAAATCCGGGGTTAATAGCGGCAACGGTGGCCGCGATCAGTTTTTCCAGTTCCGGGCTGTCTTTTTCCATAGCCTTCAAAACCTCGTCCTGAGTCAAAGGCAGCTCACTCACCCCGGCGGCATAATTGGTGGGCAGGGCAATGGTAGCGTAGCAAAGGCCGGCTTCCCTGGCCAGGGTAACTTCCGGGACATTGGTCATGCCGACAACGTCAACACCCCAGTTCATAAACATCTTAATTTCAGCCGGTGTCTCAAAGCGCGGTCCCTCGGTGCAGAGATAACAACCGCCGTCAATTATGTTTTGGCCGAGAGAAAGGCCCGCTTTTATGACTGCAGCCCTCACTTCGGGGCAGTATGGTTCGGAAAAATCAGTGTGGACCACAAATCCCTCCTCCCCCTCGTAAAATGTCAGGGGGCGCTGCTTTGTAAAATCGATAAATTGATCAATAATCACCCTTGAGCCCGGAGTCACCTGCCGGTGCAGGGATCCCACGGCCGCAGTGGCGATTACGGCATCCACGTTCAGCTTTTTTAAAGCGGCAATATTGGCCCGGTAATTAATGAGGTGGGGCGGTAGGGTATGCCCGCCGCCATGCCGGGCCATAAAAAAAACCGTCCGGCCCCGGTACTGGCCTTTCTTTAAAATTGCCGCCCCGAACCTGGTTTCAACCTTAATTTCCTGTTCATTATCCATGAAAGATTGTTCGTAAACACCCGAGCCTCCGATTACGGCTACCCTGGGATTTCCCATTCTCCTGCCTCCCTTTTTTCCTGAATTCTTAAGGGCAATATAACCTGCCTAAAAACCTTCGAGTAACAAACAAAAATTCCTGCCGTACATCTGTTGACGTGATTTATAAAATGAGCTATACTATATACTGCTTGCAAGGAAATAAAGTGTTTAGCCGACGTAGCTCAATGGCAGAGCAGCTGATTTGTAATCAGCAGGCTGGGGGTTCGAATCCCTTCGTCGGCTCCATGAAGAGTTGCGGAGAGGTACCCAAGTTGGCCAAAGGGGGCAGACTGTAAATCTGCTGGCATACGCCTTCACTGGTTCGAATCCAGTCCTCTCCACCAAAAAGGGCCATTAGCTCAGTTGGTAGAGCACCTGACTTTTAATCAGGGTGTCCCAGGTTCGACCCCTGGATGGCTCACCA
>PWFM01000077.1 GCA_003553895.1 Syntrophomonadaceae bacterium
CGGTTCAAAACCAGAAAATGTTGAAAGGCTTCTTAAAGCCCTGGCTGAAGTATTAACCGGGCTCGGCCACAAATGCTCGGTGGATGAAGCCCTCTTTGAATCGGGAAAAGTTTACCGCGAATAATAGAGAGATCTGAAATTAAGGCCATGCTTTGTAAAATAATAACGCTCAAGAGCCGCCCTTAGGCCTTTCCGCTGGAAATAACCCGGTACAAAAGGCCAAAGTTCCGGGCGCCGGTCCTGCCAAACTCCTTTTATAACCGTAGAAAAACCTCTCCTTGTTAAGAAGGGGAGGTTTTTCTTTCGATTAACTGCTATTGACAAATTACAAAGCCGCTATAAAATGTGATATGGTATAAAGTATAAACCGGGCAGGAGGCGGGTTTTATGAGTGAACTGAAAGAAGTTCATGAACGGGCCAGGGAACGCTTAAAAGGGATTTGCCGGGTCTGCCCGGTTTGTGACGGCAGCTCCTGCCTTAGCGGCGTTCCGGGGATGGGCGGCAGAAAAAGCAGGAGACAGGGGTTCCAACGCAACCGGGCCGCCCTGGAGAATATTTTGTTAAACCTCCGTACTATTCACGAAGCTGTTACTCCCAATACATCTTATAACCTGTTTGGAGCCCGCCTGGACCTTCCGGTTATGGTGGCGCCCATGTGCGAAACTACATACAATTTTTTAGACAGGGTGGATGACTACGAGTTTATCCTGGCACAGGTAGAAGGGGCTGAAAGAGCCGGTACCCTGGCTTTTACCGGAGATTCACCGGATCCGCCACTTTACGAGATGGGGTTGCGGGCTTTCCGGGAAAAAGCGCCCGGGAAAGGTATTCCCATTATCAAGCCCCGTCAAACAGAAGAGATCATCAGGCGGATCAGGTTGGCTGAAGAAAGCGGGGCTTTGGCTGTTGGTATTGATATAGATGCTGCCGGATTTGAAAACTTTATGCGGGCCGGTCAGCCGGTGGGGCCCTTGTCGCCTTCCACCTTGCGTCACATAATAAAAAGCACCGATCTACCGGTTATTATAAAAGGGGTCATGACAGCTGAAGAAGCTGTCGAAACCGTCGATTGCGGCGCCGCCGGGCTGGTTGTTTCCAATCATGGAGGGCGGGCCCTGGATTCCACACCCGGCACTGCGGAAGTGCTGCCGGAAATAGCAGCGGCGGTTAAAGGGTCAATTAAAATTTTTATTGACGGCGGGATCCGCTCCGGCGAAGATGTCCTCAAGGCCCTGGCCCTGGGCGCAGAAGCGGTTTTGATCGGCAGGCCCGTTGCCATTGCCGCTGTTGGCGGCGGTGTTGAGGGGGTGGAAATGCTTATAAGGCAGCTGAAAGATGATTTAAAGAAATCAATGCTTCTGACCGGTTGCGGCAGCCTGCAGTTGATCGGGCCCTACGCGGTTAGAAAAGCGATGTTTTGATCAATATAATAATTTTAATGCCGCTATCAATGAGTTTAGATGTTATAATTATTAGTGACAAACTGCCAGGGGTGAATATGTGGATCTTACTTATTCCTTAAATCCTCAACTTAGGGCAGAAGATGTAGCTGCGCTGAGAAGCGCCGTCGGCTGGGACGCCCGAAAAAACAAATTAAAAAAAATTATTGGCTATACTTACTTAACCGGGGCTTGTTTTAATCGTGATCAACTGGTAGGATTTGTAGATGTGATCAGCGACGGGGTAGATGATGCCCTGATCAGGAATCTGCTTGTCCATCCCAACTACCGGGAGCAGGGTATTGCCCTTGCCCTTCTGGAGCTGGTTATAGATAAAATCAGGGAGGACAATATTAAGACTATCAATGTTTTATTTGAACCGGAGCTGGAAGATTTATACCGCAAAGCCGGCTTTAGGATTATCGGCGGCGGTATGATTGACAATGAAGCGGAGGAGTTTTGATTGGATATGAAAGTGGCCTTTTTTTTAATTCCCAAGAATGAAGTGGTTTTTTTAACCCCGAAGACTTCCATGCGCCAGGCTCTTGAAAGAATGGAGCGCCACAGTTATTCTGCGGTGCCCCTGGTAGACGACAAGGGGTGTTATGCGGGAACCATTACTGAAGGGGATCTGCTCTGGAAGTTGAAAAATTCTCAAGAACTGAACATTAATGGTATGGAAAAGATAACCTTGAAGGAAATTGCCTGCCATGTAAAGAATAAGCCGGTGCGGATCGATGCCCGGATTGTCGATCTGTTAAGCGCAGCCAGCGAGCAGAATTTCGTTCCCGTGGTTGACGATCAGGATGTTTTTATAGGCATAGTCAGGCGCCGGGAAATAATCGAATACTGCGCTGAATTAATTCGCAGCCAGGAAAGTGCGGGTTCAAGGGTCGAAGGGGGATAAAAGATGCAGGGTCGTTTTCCGGGTTTGTTCCAGGACTTTAAGTATCCGGAAAGGGTTGAACAACTCAAACCTTTCCTGGCCATGGAGATACTGGAAAGGGCCCAGGAGCTGGAATCACAGGGCAAGTCGATAATTCACATGGAGCTCGGTGAACCGGGCGGGGAAACCCCGGAAGCCATAAAAAAAGCGGTTATTAAAGCGATTAACGACAACGATACCTGTTACACCCACAGCCTTGGGAAAGTCGAACTGCGGGATGAGATAGCCTCCTACCACAGGCGCCTCTACGGCATTGAAGTTAGCCCTGATCAGATCATAGTTACTTCCGGATCTTCGGCTGCCATGCTGCTCGTCTTTTCGGCTTTACTGGACAGGGGGGATCGGATTATCATCCCGGACCCCTATTATGCCTGTTATCCGAATTTTATCCACTATGTTGGGGCCCAGCCCCTTCCGGTGCCGGTGCGCGAGGAAGATGGCTTCAAGTTGCGGGCCCCTGCAGTCAGGAAGCATCTAAGTTCAGACGTAAAGGCAATCTTGATCAATTCTCCGGCCAATCCGACAGGTGCGGTGCTGGGAGAAGAAGAACTGCGAGAACTGGCCGAATTGGGCCCCTTTATCGTATCTGATGAAGTTTACCATGGAATAAATTATGGAGATCGCGATCGTTCTATCCTGGAATATACAGACCGGGCGGTGGTTATAAACGGTTTCTCCAAGCGCAATATTATGACAGGATGGCGCCTTGGTTACCTGGTTGCTCCCGGAGCCCTGGTCCGGAAAATGCAAAAATTCCAGCAAAACCTTTTTATTTGCGCCTGTAATTTTGTTCAGTCGGCCGGAATTGCCGCCCTGCAGGAAACTCCAGAAGTTTTAGAAAAACGTTTCAGCGCTTATAATGAAAGGCGGTTATACCTTTACCGGGCTCTTGATAACATGGGGATTGCGCCAGCCAGTCTTCCGGACGGAGCCTTTTATATGCTGGCCAATGTCAGGCGCTACACCAACGATTCTTATTCTTTTGCCCTGCGTATCCTGGAAGAAGCCGGGGTTGCTGTTACGCCGGGAATTGATTTTGGACCGGGCGCCGAGGGCTACATCAGAATATCCTATGCCTGCTCGATGGAAAACCTCAAAGAGGGGCTGCGCCGCCTGGAAGACTTTTTAGGCAAAGTTGATCCCCTCCAGGCCTGAGTGCGGTTGATCATGCTACTTGCCTGGCCCGGCCCTGCAAGCCGAAAACTATTTTGAAGAGAGGTCCGCGCAATGCCTGCAAAAAGAATAATTGTGATGGCTAACGGCGACCTAAAAGACCTGGAGTTTTACAAAAACCTGGTTGATGAAGATGATTATTTGATATGCGCCAATGGCGGCTGCGGCTATGCCCTGGCCATGGCATTAAAGCCCGACCTGGTCATCGGGGATATGGATTCCCTTAAAACCGGTGACCGGGAAAAGATGACGCAGCTGGATCCCCGTTTAATTAAACACCCTTCAGAGAAGGATAAGTCTGACCTGGAACTGGCCATCGACAAAGCTGTAGAGATGAGTCCAGGCGAGATTGTGATCATAGGCGCCCTGGGCGGCAGCAGGGCCGATCACGCTTTTATCAATATGCTTTTGCTCATAATTCCGCTCCAACATGATATCCCGGCCAGGATAGTTGACCGCCACCAGGACATTTTCTTGATTAATAAGAATGCCGTTATTGAAGGTAGAAAAGGAGATTATTTTTCGCTTTTCGCCCTGGGCCAAGAAGCCTCTGGAATATCAACTGAAGGCTTGAAATACCCTATGTTGGAAGGGACCCTAAGTTTTGCGAGCACGCTGGGCTTGAGCAATGAGCTGGTGAATAACAGGGCGGCAGTGTCGGTGCGGAAGGGTATTTTGCTGGCCGTTCATTATAAGAAGTGATTTTAAAGTAATTTTGGGGCCCGGTCTAAACCGGCACTGGATAAGATTAGCAAAATGACCGATGTGATAATTTGAAGTGGTAATCTATGGGAGGAATAATTGAGAGTGAATAAATATCCAGTATCAGTTGTCCGCTATGAAGAGCCTTATTATTCTTTTAAAAAAGCTGTCCTCGATTGTGGCGGTTTTGATCGTCTCCGTCCGGGGATGCGAGTATTTATTAAACCAAACATTGTATTCTGGACCAGGAGCTGCTCTTTTCCCAAGTGGGGCGTAATAACCACCTCGAGAATTGTTGAAGATGCGGTGCTGCTGCTTAAAGAATACGGTATCGACGACATTATTATTGGCGAGGGAATAGTAGCCGATCCGGCTGATGAAGAAACCCCGGCCCATGCTTTTGAGCACCTGGGTTACAACAGGCTGCATCAACGTTATGGTGTAAAGTGCATTAATATCATGAAGAGCCCTTTTAAAAGTGTTCCAGTGGAAAACGGAGGCAGGCTCAGGTTCAACCAGCATGTCCTGGAAAGTGATTTTTTATTGGACCTGCCGGTCCTGAAGTCCCATAATCAAACGGTGGTCAGCCTGGGTTTAAAAAACCTGAAGGGGACAATAGACATGGCTTCCCGCAAAAAATGTCACAGCCCTGATTCCCAATATGATCTGCACTATTATATATCCAGGATTTCTGATCCGATGCCCCCCGCTTTAACTGTTATTGATGGGATTTACAGCCTGGAGCGCGGTCCGGCTTTCGATGGCAAAATGAGGCGCAGCAATTTGCTGGTGGCTTCTCCCGGGATCCTTTCCGCCGATCTGGTTGGTTCCAGGATCCTGGGCCACGATCCTTCGCAGGTTAAGCACCTGGCCCTGGCGGCCGCCAGGGCGGGTCGTCCTGTCGACCTGAGCGATATTGAGGTGAGCGGTGAAAGCCTGGAAAATATTGCTTCTTACCATGAGCATGATTTTGTCTATGTGAGCGATGATAACGGTGAGGTGCCGAGGGCGCTGGCCAGGCAGGGCCTGCAGGGGCTTTTTTATCGCAAGTTTGACGACACCATGTGTACTTATTGTTCTGGCTTAAACGGTCTGGTTCTGACGGCAGCCAGGCAGGCCTGGAAAGGCGAACCCTGGAACAACGTGGAGGTGCTGACCGGCAAGAAGATGGAACCCACCTCCGGGATGGGAGCGACCATTCTGCTCGGACAATGCATGTACAACAAAAATAAAGACCATCCCAATATCAATAAAATGCTTGTCGCTAAGGGGTGCCCGCCGGACCCGCGCGAAATAGTAACCGCCTTTAATGAAGCCGGCATAGAATTGGATTCCCAGTTGTTTGAACAGGTTGATCAACTGCCCGGGTTTTTTATGTCCCGCTATGAGGATGATCCGGACTTTGATGAATCTTTTTATAAAATTGATTGATCTAACTGTGGTTACCGGGTTCATGCTACAATATTAGCGGATGATTCGAAGAGGAGGTCTGTGCAGTGATCGATTTGCGAAGCGATACCATATCCAAGCCCACCGAGGAAATGCGCAGGGCTATGTATGA
>PWFM01000053.1 GCA_003553895.1 Syntrophomonadaceae bacterium
CCAGGGTTGGGATACTCAAGGCTGCTGGCATCTTCCAGCCCGGTCTGGGAAAAGGTGCCCAATTCCACAAAACTGCCTTCGTCAAGCAGTTTTTCCAACCTTTCCCGGGCAGTCAGCTTGCCCTTTTGATGTTGGGCTTCAATCCGCTCTTCTCCTCCGCCGGCCAGGGTGCGGCGGCGTCTCTCTTCAAGATGGTTCAATTTTTCCTCCACTGCAATCACCGCTTTCTGCAAAATGATTTTTAACGTTTACTACTGCTCTAGCTCAATGCTCACAAAGTTCTATAAGAACTCCGCCGGTAGACCGGGGATGCAAAAATGCAATTTTCGCTCCCCCGGCCCCATAACGGGGCTCTTGATCAATCAATTCTACTCCCTGTTCCCGCAATTGTTTTAATTTGTCTTCCAGATCTGAAACCCTAAAAGATATGTGATGAAATCCTGTGCCCTTTTTAGCGATAAATTTACCCACGGGCCCGGTGGAATCCGTCGGTTCAAGTAGTTCCAGCTTGCTCTCGCCAACCGGCACAAAGGCTACTTTTACTTTTTGTTCATCAACCTCCTCAATGCCTTTTAATTCCAGCCCCAGCTGATTCCGGTAAAACTGCAGGGCCAATTCCAGGTCGTTAACCGCTATACCGATATGATCAATTTTTTCAAACAAAATGATCTCCTCCGCCTTAATAATTTCCCCCCACTTTTTGTTTTATAAACTCAACAATTTCTTCAGTAGACGAGCCGGGAGAAAAAACTTCCGCCACCCCATTTTCTTTCAGATAAACAACATCTTCTTTCGGAATAATCCCGCCAACAATGACAATTATATCATGGCTTTCCTGTTCGCGCAGCATTTCCAGAACCGGAGGCAGAAGTTGCATATGAGCGCCTGATAATATACTTAAACCGATTACCTGCACATCTTCCTGCAGAGCTGTCTCCACGATCTGCTCCGGGGTCTGCCGGAGCCCGGTATAAATCACTTCCATTCCGGCGTCGCGCAAAGCCTGGGCCACCACCTTGGCTCCCCGGTCGTGCCCGTCCAGCCCAACTTTTCCAACCAGCACCCGTACGGGTTTTTCTGCCATATCACCATTCCCCTTTCATCAAAACAAGCCTGATCGGTAATGCATCTTTTTTAACTGGTCCGGCTATAAATGAACATGCTGCTGATACTCGCCGAACACATCCCTCAGGGCCCCGCAGATCTCACCCAGGGTTGCGTATGCTTTAACAGCAGCAAGGATGTACGGCATCAGGTTATCCTCTCCCTGGGCTGCTTTCCGCAGATCCTGCAGTGCCGTAGCTACTTCGCCCTGGTTGCGGCTAAGACGCACTTCCTTCAACCTTTCAATCTGGCGGCGACTGGTAGCCGGGTCCATTTTTAGCAGGTCTATGGGCTGCTCGCCGCTTTCATTATAACGATTAACTCCAACAACGATACGCTTCTGCTCTTCTATTTCTTTCTGGTAACGATAAGCGCTGGCCTGGATCTCCTGCTGAATAAAACCAGCTTCGATCGCTTTAACCGCGCCGCCGATTTCGTCAATCTTTTCCAGGTAACGGTTTGCCTCCCTTTCGATGTGGTCGGTCAGTTCTTCAATGTAATAGGAACCGCCCAGCGGATCGGCAGTATCGGTAACTCCGATTTCATGGGCAATAACCTGCTGGGTCCTCAATGCCAGCAGGACAGATTGCTCACTCGGCAGGGCCAGGGCCTCGTCCCTGGAATTAGTGTGCAGGGACTGGGTGCCGCCAAGCACCGCACTCAGGGCCTGAAAAGCAACCCGCATCAGGTTAACATCGGGCTGCTGAGCCGTCAGGGTGCACCCGGCAGTCTGGGTATGGAACCGGAGCATCATTGAACGGGGATTTTTTGCCCCAAAGCGATCTTTCATCAAACGGGCCCAGATTCGCCTCGCCGCCCTGAACTTGGCCACTTCTTCGAAAAAGTTGGAGTGAGCATTAAAGAAAAAGGACAGACGCGGAGCAAAACGGTCTACCTCCAGCCCCGCTTCCCGGGCCGCCTCCACATAAGCAATGGCATTGCCAAGGGTAAAGGCTACTTCCTGGACTGCTGTAGAACCCGCTTCCCTGATATGGTATCCGCTGATGCTGATCGTATTCCAGTTGGGGATTTTTTCGCCGGCGAAGTCAAATATATCGATGACCAGCCGCATCGACTCCCGT
The DNA here is from genome assembly GCA_003553895.1 of Syntrophomonadaceae bacterium. Taxonomy (GTDB): domain Bacteria; phylum Bacillota; class Dethiobacteria; order DTU022; family DTU022; genus B1SED10-74M. The sequence continues at coordinate 2,187 of PWFM01000053.1, forward strand.
GGTGGGAAGATGTAGGTTCCCCGGGCCACATACTCTTTCAGGATATCGTTTTGAATCGTGCCCTTGAGTTCTTCCTTCGGGATGCCCTGCTTTTCGGCCACGGCCATGTACATGGCCAGGAGAACCGCCGCCGGGGCATTGATGGTCATCGAAGTGCTAACCTGCTCAAGGGGAATTTCATCCATCAGAATCTCCATGTCGGCCAGAGAATCAACAGCCACCCCGACCTTGCCCACTTCGCCGCGGGCCAGGGGGTGATCGGAATCATAACCGATCTGAGTAGGCAGATCAAAAGCAACGCTCAAGCCCGTCTGGCCCTGGTCCAGGAGGTAGCGGAAGCGTTCATTAGTTTCTTCAGCACTGCCAAACCCGGCATACTGACGCATCGTCCAGAGCCGACCACGGTACATAGTTGGCTGAATACCCCTGGTAAAAGGATATTCCCCGGGCCAGTTTAACTGTTCAAGGTAATCAAAACCTTCCATATTCAAGGGGTCATATACTGTTTTTACTTCCAGGCCCGAATCGAGTTTAAACTCTTTTCGTTCCGGGTATTTGCCGGTGGCTTTATTCACCTTGTCTTCCCATGCTTGCTTGGCCCGGCTCATCTCTTCCCTGTTATTTTTATCGTTCAATGTTCCGGCAACCTCCTTTCCAGGCGGCAGGCAGGTAGAGGATTAAACCCCGTCATCCCTGCCGCTATCAGTAGAGCTTAATCCAGGACAGACTGGACCAGCGGCGATATCTGGGTGGGCAGGTCTGCTACCTTTACTCCTGCGCCCGTCAGGGCTTCCACCTTACTTTCGAAGGTGCCCCTACCCCTTTCAATAATCGCCCCGGCATGGCCCATCCGTTTTCCTGGCGGGGCGCTTTTACCGGCCAGGTAAGCTATAACCGGCTTGCTCATGTTTGCCGCTATATGGGCTGCCGCTTCTTCTTCGGCGCTTCCGCCTATTTCGCCGACCATAATCACCGCCCTGGTGTCCCCGTCATCTTCAAATTTTTTCAACACGTCTATAAAATGCAAGCCTACGACGCGGTCTCCGCCAAGACCGACCACAGTGGTGGTCCCGATCCCGCTGTCGGTCAAGTGGCCCACGATCTCATAGCACAGAGTTCCGCTTCGAGAAACAACACCTACCGGCCCGGGAATAAAGTAGCGGTTGGGCATAATCCCGATCTTGGAGCTGCCCGAAGAAACAAGGCCAAAAGTATTTGGACCGACGATAACAGCATTCTTCTGCTTGGCGTAAGCCATAATCTCCATGGCATCATGCAAAGGGATGCTTTCCGGGATCAGGACCAGTAATTTCAGGCCGGCATCGAGCGCTTCCATAGCCGCATCTTTGACAAAGGGAGCCGGCATAAACAAAATACTGGCCTCCGCTTCGTGGTTTTCAAGGGCTTCAAAGGTGGAATTGTATACCGGGACTCCTTCCACTTCCTGGCCCCCCTTGCCGGGTGAAACACCGCCAACAAGCTTGGTTCCGTAAGCCAGCATTTGACCGGTATGAAAAGATCCCTGCCTCCCGGTTATGCCCTGGACCAGTACACGGGTATTTTCATTGATATATACAGACATTCTGCAATCTCCTTTCCTCGTCATGCTTTCATCTACAAACCATATGATAAAATCGATTTATTTTATATCCAGCTTACAACAGGACCTAACCGCTCAGTTCCACGGCATGGCGCACCGCTTCATCCATGGACTCAAAAGTTTTTATACCTTCTTTTTCCAGGATGGCCCGGCCTTCTTCCTCATTGGTGCCAACCAGGCGGAAGGATACCGGCAGATCGATGCCCTTGCTCTTTTTAACTCCTACGAAAGCTTCTGCCACCACGTCACAGCGGGTAATCCCTCCGAAGATATTGATCAGAAGCACTCTTGGATCAGTACCAAGCAATAATTCCAGGGATTTCGAGGTTTTTTCGACATCGGCCCCGCCGCCAAAATCTAAGAAATTGGCCGGTTCACCCCCATAGTGCTGGACCATATCCAGAGTAGCCATGGTAATCCCGGCCCCGTTAGCCATGACGGCAATATCGCCTTCCAGTTCCACATAAGCAAGATCGAGTTCTTCTGCCTTCTTCTCCAGGTCTGTTTTTTCTGAAATACGGGGCAGCTCTGGATGCCTGTAGAGAGCGTCATCATCAATAGTTACTTTGGCATCAGCGGCGATCAAACCTTGCGGGGTGAGGGCCAGGGGATTAATTTCGGCAAGTTCGGCGTCAAGCTCTTTAAACATGCGGTACAGCTTTGGCAAAAACTTGAGAAACTCTTTTTGCAAGCTACCGGAAACACCCATCTGCCTGCATATCTCCCTGATCATATAAGGCTGCAGGCCGATGCCGACATCAACGGGCCACCTGATCATTCTCTCCTCAGGCACATCTTCTACGTCCATTCCCCCGTCCAGTGAAGCTAGGACCACCGGGCGCTGCGCCGTTCCATCGATGGTGATGGCCAGGTACAGCTCTTGCTCTATAGCAATTTTTTCTTCCACCAGCAATTTCTCGGCAGCATAACCGCTGAAGCTCATATTTAAAATACGGGAAGCCTCTTTCCTGGCTTCTTCAGGGTCGGAAGCGAAAGCTATTCCTCCTGCTTTGCCTCTTTTGCCGGTTAGAACCTGCGATTTAATGACCACATCTCCCAGCTCAGCCGCCGCTGCGCCGGCCTGTTCAGCATTTTCAACCAGTCTGCTGCCGGGTACCGGAATATCAAAGCGGTTGAAAAGTTCCTTTCCTAAATACTCGTATAACTTCAAATCAGTTCCTCCATTCTTTAAATTATTTCAGGCCGTTATATTTTTTTCAACTTATTATACAAAGTCGCCAGTGATATATTCAAGGCTTGAGCCGCCTTTTTTTTACCTTCCAGGGTTTCACCATACCTGGTCAGGGCCAGCTTGAGCATCATCTGCTCCATCTTGTCAAGAGGGATAATTTCATCAAAGGGTTGTGATTCTTTTACACCCAGCCTGCCGATATAAGGGGAAAGTTGGTGGTGTTCAATGACATTACCGTCGGCCAGGACCATGGCCCTTTCTATAGCGCTTTTAAGTTCGCTGATATTGCCCGGCCAATCGTAATCAACCATTTCCTGCATGGCTCGCGGAGATATTTCTCTGATCTTTTTCCCAAGCTTGCGGTTGAGGCGATTGATCAGTTCTTCAGCCAGCAGGGGGATATCTTCAGGACGATTACGCAGCGGAGGCAGGGTTATGGTAGTTTTGCCAAGCATTCGGTACAACTCTTCAGAAAAATTACCCTGCAGGGAAGCATTGAGCAAATTTTCACTGGCCGAGGCAATGATCCTGACATCAACCTGGATGGTCTGTTCCCCACCAATACGGCAGAACCGCTGTTCTTCCATGACTGCGCTCAACTGTTTCTGGAGATCCGGATTAAGGGAGTTCACTTCTTTAATAAACAGGGTGCTGCCCTGAGCCAATTCGATTTTGCCGAGCCTGGTCCTTAAAACTCCCGGCATAGCCCCTTTCTCACAGCCAAAAAGTTCAATTTCCTGCAAAGAATCAGGCACGGCAGAGCAGTCGATAATGATCAGGG
>PWFM01000014.1 GCA_003553895.1 Syntrophomonadaceae bacterium
ATCCCTCTTCGGTAAAAAGGCCTCCAAGAGGCGCAAACTATACCACGGCAACATCAAGGTTCATTACTACCAGTACTACGGACCCCGCCCGCCCAGGCGCTGATTTCTGTTAAAATCATCAGGGGCCGGCAAGCCCGGGTGCCTTAGCCTGTCCGGTGTATTCAAGCTTCACATTTTTCCCCGCCGCAGAAATTCCCTCCCAACCAACAGCATGCAATCCAATCAACAGGATGTCAAACTTTATAATGATTCTGTAAACTGTGATATATGTGGCAGGTTAACCATGGGTACAAGTTGAATTGAAAGGGCGTAAGAGAAAATAAAGTGAAAGAGAGGTGCAGCAATGAAAAAGACATTAATCACATTGTTTGCCATGCTGTTTGTAACAGCTTCGGGGTTTGCCATGCTCGGGTGCGAACCGGAGGAACCGATCCCTGAAGAGGAACCAATTGAAGAAGAACCGATCGAAGAAGAAGATCCAATCGATGAGCCGGAAGATCCCAATGACATCGAAGAGGAAATCGACGATGTCATTGACGAAGAGGAAGAGGAAATCGACGATTTCCTTGAAGATGAAGAAGACGAGGAAAACGAATACTAAGCCATGCCTTCCTAAGTTTACATCCCCCCAGTTAAACTTAGGGGCACTTTGCGGCCCGGGTTGCAAATCCCGGGCCGCCTTAATAATAAAACCGGGGTTGTGCCGGTATTTCTAAACCCTTATCTTAAAGCTGTCCCCATGGACAAATTCAGCGATTCAGTGTTGTTTAAAAAACCGTTCAAAGATCGTACTGCGGTTTTGGGGCTAATAGAAGCAGGATTTGCCTGCTTCTTTGTTTAATTAATAAACTTTAACAAGAGCAAAATTTGAAGCAAGCTTCATGGTCCAGGGAGGATTAGGAAAATATGAAGATCTACTTTCACCATGATTTTCTCAAACAGTACGCCTATGATCCGGCTGCCGAACCCGGCAGGCTGGAACCTGCCCTTTCGGTTTTAGAAAAAAGATACCCCCTATTTGAACCAAGCCCGGCAGCGGAAGAGGACATATTGCTTGTCCACACCCCCAGACACTGGCGCAGCATCGCCGAAGATACCCTGCTTCACCATACCGCTCTTTTGGCCGCCGGTGCGACTGTAGAAGCATCAGAAACCGCCCTTGAAGGTGAACCTGCTTTTGCCCTGTGCCGGCCGCCGGGTCATCATGCTTCATCTGATTCCTGCTGGGGATTTTGCTATTTCAACAATATTGCTGTGGCCGTAAGCCGCCTCCTCGATCAAAAGCAAATTAGTTCCGCTTTGATTATTGATTTCGACCTTCATTATGGCGATGGCACGGCTAATATCTTTCGGAGAAACAAGGCTGTATCTTTCTGGCACAGCCGGGAAAGCAACCCCGCGCTGTTCCTCGAAAACCTGGAAAACGACCTGGAAATATATGCTGCCGAAATAGTAGCTGTTTCAGCAGGCTTTGACCGGGGCGTTAATGACTGGGGCGGTATGCTGGAAGTTGAAGATTACCACCGGATTGGTTCCCTCCTGGCCGGTTTTGCCAGGGACAAATGCGGCGGTCGTTTATTTGCCGCTTTGGAAGGTGGTTACAACCCCCAGGCCCTGGCCTTAAACATCGAGGCCTTCCTGCAGGGATTGGAAGAGTAGTATGCCGATCTGACCCGTTTAATAAAAAATTGCGCTCCTGTTATTGAAGCGGTTTGAACCGGGTTTTTTCTTCCCATTGCAGGTCCGATTCACAGGGGATTTGAATCCGGTAATACTTCCCTTCCAACCAGGCTTCGAGCTGATCGCTATAATGGGGACTCAAGGGATGGCCTGATTGACCGCCCGCTAACACCGCTTCGGACTCTATTCTACCTTTATCCAACACCGTTATGAAGCGCAGGCCCGCCCCATTAATCACATTAAAAGGATCTTCAAAAGCATAGCGGGCCCGGCCGACGGTCATAAAGTCTCCTCCATAGGGGAAGGGCCCCCGGTTGAAAAGGTAGTTTCCGATCAAAGGGGCTGCGCCGAGGTCATGTTTAAATGTGATCGTCTGCAGTTCATCCCAGCGCCATTCAGCCGGATCATCACCCAGTTTGCCGGTTAAATCATCTACAGCCCGTCCGAAAGAAGCGATCAGGGGGGCTTCGATCCCATCCGGGTACCAGCCTGACTCTTCCCTTTCCAGCAGAGCTTCCAGAGCATTGGAAGCAATGTAACCCTGTTTCTGGAATTCCAGGTAAAGCTCATCTCCCAGTTCAGGTTTGAATAGCTCTTCCATCAGATTGAGGTACCAGGTCTGGAAAATGGCTGCCCCGGCAGCGTCCCCGCTGTTAACCGGCTCTTCGCTCCAATCAATAAGCACATCCACCGCTTCCTGGTCAACCATGCGCAAACCGCAACTGTTCTGTTTCAGGACCTGCAGGAAGAAAGGAAGCCTCTCAGCGGCATGGCGGTTATACCAGTCGGTTTGCAGCTCTTTTGAGTCTTCCACACTTATTGTTTCAAGTCCGCTGAGCACTTCGTCAATCCGCAGCTTCCTGTAACCGGGTGCATTGTCAAGGCTGATCAAGTAAGGGTAATCATCCGGTTCAACCCGGTTATTGGCGGAAGCAATGAACCCTTCAGGGGGATTATATAGCTCTGGCAGCTCATCAAAAGGTATAAACCCTTCCCACCCGTGGCCTTCTTCCCAGCCCGGGGAAGGCATTACACCCTGGCCGCTCTTCCTGATCGGCAGCTTGCCGGCTACCCTGAAACCGATATTGCCCTCCACATCGGCATAAACGAAAGCCTGTACCGGCACAGCAAAATGGGCCAGGGCCGCCCTGAAATCTTCCCATCCCTCAGCTTCGTTAATTTTCAGGACGGCATCTAGGGTGCTCGCTCCTGCCTCGTAGGCGGTCCAGCGCAGGCTCATGGGGGGATCATCAGAGATCAGGGGGCCGTGGCGGGTATGGATGATTTCCACCACCTCCGGATCTGTTCTCCCGTCAACCTTGATTTCCGCTATCTCCACATCAGCTTCATAAAATTCGCCTTCGTATTTGAAACTGTAAGGATCTTCAGGGTGGCGTTCCTCGAGAAACAGGTCCTGGGTATCGCCAATATTGGTCAGGCCCCAGGAAATATTGCGGTTATGGCCGATAATGATCCCGGGAGCCCCCGGGATAGACCAGCCGTAAAGATCCATGTCGCATTCAGCTTCGCGAAGGGTGAGAGCATTTTCGTACCATATTGAAGGCAGACCCAGGTTTAAATGGGGATCATTAGCTAAAACTGCCGTCCCGGTCACAGATCGCTCCGGGCTGATCACCCAGCTGTTGCTGCCCAGGCGCGGCAGGGCATAAAGGTGATCCAGGCTGGATTTCTCCAGCAGGGATAGGATTTTGTCGGCTGCGGTTGCTCCATCTTCACTTTTACCATCCGGATCCGGGGAAGCTAAAACCCGCGGGGTTTCCCAACCTTCATAAGGAGGAACAATTTCTTTGAAGAGAAGGGGGTCTATCTCCTCCGCCAGGGCCTGGCGGAAAGCTTCTGCCTGCCAGTTGGAACCGAGGTCAAAAGCCATCAAACTGATTATACCCGTGCTATCCAGGGGCTCCCAGGGCTCGGGTTCAAAGCCAAGCAACCTGAATTCAAGCGATGGCGGATGGCTGTTCAGGTAAGCGTTAACCCCTCTGGCATAACTTTCCAGCACAGCCCTGCCTTTTGGAGAGCTGTTGAGATGCATCCGCCTGGCAATATTATCGAGGCCCAACTTTTTTAGAAACATGTCAGCCTGGAGTTGATCTTCTCCCAGAACTTCGCTGAGCCGTCCTTGAACCACCCGCCGCTGCAATTCCATCTGCCACATCCGCTCCTTGGCGTGAAGATAGCCCTGCATAAAATATAGATCATCTTCATGAACCGCAGCTATATAGGGCACTCCCCTCATGTCGTGATGCACGCCTACTTCACCCACCAGACCCTCGAGTTCCACTTCGGCTTTATATTCCGGCAGGCCGCTGCGCAAAAAATTAGAACCGAAAATACCGACTCCGGCCAGCAAAACAAAGACCACCACTACAGCAATAAGGATGATTTTTTTGCCTCTACCCACTCGCAACTCCCCCCAGGTTATATATTTTCTTAGTACCAGGCTACCGATCTCGCTCTAGATCATATATTATTTTTTCCAGGTACCATTCCTCTGAACGGTCCGGGTAACGTTCTTTAAGGCGCTCTATCTGCCTGTCGATGGTTTGATCCGCCTGATCAGGAGGAAGCTTAAGTTGACGGCGGGCCTCCTGGCGCAGGGACCCGGCTTTGCCCACTCCATGAATACTAGCACCCTTGTTCCTCAAATAAATTATTACGGCCGCGATGACTAAAACAAGCACAATCACCAAAACCAGATCCATTGACGGACCTCCTCTCTTTCTTCTATTCATTATATCACCCTGGATTTACCATGTGTAGCCGAAGGTCTCAGCGGCATAAAAATACCGACCCCTGCAGACCACCCGGTTACTCTTTCAAGCTTTCCCGGAAGGAAAAACCTTTTATCAAGGTGGCATCAATCTGCATCAGCATCTCTTTTACCCGGGCAGCGATCCCCTCCACCATAACAAACCCCGGAGCTTTACAACCATCGCCAACTAGGTAAAGCCCCTCTATTTGCAAAGTGGCAGGGTAATCACGGCCCTGGGCGGACCGATTGACCGGCCAGGCGTTTTTAAACACTCCCGTGTTGATGACCCGGCAGTAGTTATTAAATTTTTCGCCAAACACTGTTCTTAAATCATTAAGCCCCAGCGCCACTTCCCGGTCAGGATCTTCACTTTCCAATCTTTGGTAGGCAGTTAATAAATATTTTCCTTGCGGAGCCAGTCCTGGATCAAGCCCCGAAGGCTGAGTTATGCCGGCTACCCTTTTTGTATCAAGACAGTACATGATGGGGGCGTGTGAAAGCATGGGTGCATCACAAATCATATTAATGCACAGCCCGCTGGTTCCGCTCTCCCAGTAATGGTCTTTTTTTATACAGGGTTCTCCAGCCGCAGCAGGAATCGCCTCACTTTTAATTTCTTCAGCACCTAGATGCCTCTTTTCGACAACAGGATCAGCCCGCCATAAATCAGGCAGGAGGTTGAATGTATTGCCCGGACCGATATCGGAAATAACCAGTTTCGAAGCCAGGATTTTTTCGTTCCCACTTCTCCTGTTTTTTACATTTACCCCTATGACCTGCTCCCTTTGAGCCAATACTTCCACCGCTTCTGTTTCCATCAGGATCGTGCCGCCGGACAAACGCAACATTTCAAGCAACTTTTCTACCAGGTAACCGCACCCCCCCTCGATAAGAGCAGGTGCTTTTACACGGTATATATTGTTGATAATTTTAAGCGCCTCAATATAATCTATTTCCTCAATACCAATACTGCACCCAAAGGTAAACATCCGGTCAAAAAAAGCACGGATCATCTCAGAAGAGGTCTGAGTGCCCAGCCACCGGCCAAAAGAAAGATCCGGCGAGTCCGGTTTTCCGGAGCCCAGTATTTTGGGAATGATTTTTAGCAGTTCAAACCTGTCCTGCATAGAAAAGGGGACCATAAAATCCATGATTTCTCTCCAGCGATATTGCCTGCCTGAAACATATAAACTACCCATCCCCCCGGCGCTGATAATCTTCACCGGCACCTCCAGGCTTTCCACCAGTTCAGCAAACGGCCCTTTTTCGCC
>PWFM01000112.1 GCA_003553895.1 Syntrophomonadaceae bacterium
CTGGCGCTGTGGTTGTCAAAAAGGTCCCTGGCGGCGCGGTAAATATCTGAATCCTGACAGATGCTTTCAGGCATGGTGATGCTGCGGGTCACGGTCCGGAAATCTCTAAAGCGCAGTTTTAGTGTAACTGTGCGGGCGGTTATTTTGGCGGAACGGAGCCTGTAGCCGATGCCGGCGGCCATTTCCAGGAGAACGCTGTAAATAGCTTCGCGGTCGTGGATATCTTCAGGGAAAGTTATTTCTTCGGAGATTGACTTGGCTTCTTGTCCGGCTTCAAAAGGGCGGTTGTCGATGCCGTGGGCGAAATAATAGATTGCTTCGCCATGACTGCCGAAGGTGCGGACCAGCGACTGTTTGGAATAAAGAGCCAGGTCTTTAACTGTTTCCAGGCCAAGGTTTTGCAGTTTGTCCGCTGTTACCGGTCCTACTCCGGGCAGGACCCTGGCCGGCAGGGGCCACAGCTTTTCTTCAATTTCTCCGGGCCACAGTGTGCCTGTATTGTTGGGTTTGGCCCGGTCGCAGGCGATCTTTGCCAACAATTTATTTACGGATACGCCGACGCTGATCGGCAGACCCAGTTCTTTCCTGACCGCGACATGTACCGCCCTTGCGGTGTCCAGGCCCTGCCCCTTTTTCACTGCCAGGTAGGCTTCATCTATAGAAACCACCTCGATATCAGGCGTGTAGCGTTCAAATACCTGGCGAACCCGGTGCGACATTTCTTTGTAGCGTGACATCCGCCCTTTGAGAACAACAGCTTCAGGGCACAGGGCCAGGGCTTTTTTCATCGGCATTGCTGAGCGGACCCCGAACTTTCTTGCTTCGTAAGAACAGGTTGACACAACCCCCCTCCCTTCGGGACTGCCGCCCACCAGGATCGGCTTGCCCTGAAGGGACGGATCATCCAGAAGCTCCACGGAAGCAAAAAAAGCATCCAGGTCGCAGAGTAAAATATCATAATTTTTCATCATAGCATCATCGTAATTTTTTTTGCCGGGCCTGTCAATCTTTGAAACATCCCATGGAAAACATTCTTTAAAAGAGCATGTTTTAAAAAAGACCATGTTATAATGCTTATTAACTGAAAGGTTAGGGCAGCCAGGTTTTTGTCTCCGGGTCTAACCCCGGCAGTTGAAGGGATGCAGGCCAGATTGATGAAAAAAATGGGCTGAAAATCCCCCGGGTCTGGGCCGGGGAAAGGCCGGAAAAGGAAAAAGGTTATGGATTGGACCAAACAAGATTTAGAAGTAATTGAAAGGCGCCGGGGCGAGGCGGGAGAAATCCAGCTTCAACGTCGCGGCGCCGAGTACGAAATCATCTACAACGGGGTTTTTCTGATGGCCACCTATAATGGTGAGTCTGAAAAAACTGCGGTCAGGGAAGCTTTGAAAGCAGTTACGGTCCGGAAAAATGGCCCGGTCAGTATCCTGATGGGCGGCCTGGGGGTGGGCTACAGCCTCAGGGAAGCGCTGGACTGGCAAGAAGTTGACCGCGTGATTGTATCTGAAATAGAGCCGGCTGTAATCAGGTGGAACCGGGGCCCCCTGGCGCAGGTAAATGATCGGGCCCTTGGCGATCGCCGGGTAGAGATCATCAATGGCGATTTTGTGGAGCTGCTCAAATCAGAAGCCGCAGCGGTGGCTTCTGATCCCTCGAAAGCTTACGGGGTGGTTGTGGTGGATACAGACAACGGCAGCAGCTGGCTCAGCCTGCCCGCCAATGATTACCTCTACCATGAAGCGGGGTTGAACTTGATTAAGCAATGCCTCATTCCCGGAGGAGTGGCCTGTTTTTGGTGCCCGGACAGGGAAGCGGTTTTTGAAAAACGCCTGGCAGAAATATATAGCCAGGTTCATTTCAACATGATCATGGAAAAAACGGGCAAAGAAGGTGCATATTACCTGGCTGTAAGCTAACATTAACACGGTTGCTTTTGCAGCAAGGGTAATTTATTCGCCGCAGTATCTAAAAAATTTTTGGATTTGCATCTAAATAAACTGAAATCATAATAATAGTATTGACAAACTGTGGATGCTGTGTTAACAATAGGGAAACTTTATATTGAAAAATGCCTTGATCGGGAAGAGTAGGTATGTCCGGGTTGTTACAGAGAGCCGGCAACAGTGGAAAACCGGTACATACAAGCATACTGAATGGGCCCGGGAGCAGTGGATCGAAAGCAAGATTGATTTGCGAGTAGACTCCGACGGAAACCTCGACCGTAACAATGAGGGGGGTATCAGCCAATAACTAAGTTAAGTTGAGGGCTCGTACCCTGCTAAAGTGAGATTTCGCCCGTTTAATTATTTTACCGGGCGGGATTTGAAACCGGGTGGCACCGCGGAAGTAGGCCTTTCGTCCCATAGGATGAAAGGCTTTTTTATTTTTTTACTTTTGCCGTCCTGCCTTCCGGAATAATCCCGATTGGTACAACAATTACAGCAGGCAAATCTAATTAAGGTGGCACCGTGGAAGCAAACCTTTCACCCTTGTTGTGGGTGAAGGGTTTTTTATTTGTTTTTTATTATGAAAATATGAAAGGGGAAAAAGAAATGGAAAAAGTATACTGCTGCAGCCCGGCGAAAGAACAGTACATCAGGATGTGCGAAAAGTATAATCTTATTCCGGTCCACAGGGAGATTGTTGCCGATCTTGAGACGCCCGTGTCTGTTTATGACAAGGTTTTTAAAGGAAGTTGTTCCTGCCTGTTGGAAAGCGTGGAAGGCAGTATCAGGTTGTCGCGTTATTCATTTCTTGCCGGTGAGCCGTTTCAGACTTTGAAAGCAAGCGGGGAGGACGTGGAGCTGCTAAGCGAAGGCAAAAAGGAAGTGAGTAAGCAGAATTTCACTTCCGCTCTTCGGGATCTTATAAATTCGTACCGGATACCTGAAGATATTGACTTGCCCCGGTTTTTTGGAGGGGCTGTGGGTTTTGCCGGTTATGATACTGTACGCTTCTTTGAGCGCCTTCCGGATTCACCGCCGGATGACCTGGAGCTTCCCGATGCATGCTATATTTTCCCTGCAGTTGTTTTGGTGTTTGACCATTATCGTTCGCGCCTTAAAATTATTGTTAACAGCCGCCCCGGTGATGATCCTGAGATAGCTTATCATAATGCCCTGGAAAAGATCGCGCAGATCGAGGCTTCCATAATAAATAACAACAACTGTGCGTTAAAGCGGGTAAACAGCCATGAAACAATACTTGATGATCTTGCGATCAGGAGCAATATTGGCAGGAATGAATTTGTAGACAAGGTAAAGACCATAAAGCAATATATTTATGCCGGCGATATTTTGCAGGCTGTCCTTTCTCAAAGGTTTGCATTAGAAACCGGCGCCGATCCTTTTGAAGTTTACCGGACCCTGCGCACCTTAAACCCTTCCCCGTACATGTATTATCTTGATTTCGGCGATTTTCAAATAGCCGGCGCCTCACCTGAAATGCTGGCCAGGGTTGAAGATGGGACGGTAATAACCAGGCCTATTGCCGGAACCAGACCCAGGGGGGAAACACCGGAAGAGGACGATCATTATGAACGGGATCTTGTTAACGACACCAAGGAAAAAGCCGAGCACGTGATGTTAGTCGATCTCGGACGCAACGATCTGGGCCGGGTGTCGGAGTTTGGCAGCATTGGACTGCCCGTTTTTATGGAATGTGAAAGGTATTCCCATGTAATGCACCTGGAGTCGGAAGTCAGGGGCAGGGTGGCTGGTAATAAAGATGCATTTGACGCTTTTGCCGCTTGCTTCCCGGCTGGAACAGTTTCCGGGGCCCCCAAGGTGAGAGCGATGGAGATAATCAATGAACTTGAACCGACCAAACGAGGCCCCTATGCCGGAGCGGTGGGGTATTTTTCTTTTGATGGCAACATGGATACCTGTATAACTATCAGGACGGTTATTTTTCGAAACGGTAAAGCCTACGCTCAGGCCGGCGCCGGAATTGTAGCCGATTCTAAGCCCGATGCCGAGTATGAAGAAACAATAAGCAAGGCCAGGGTTATGTTAAAAGCGCTAAAACTGGCCGGAGAGGAGAGGTAATGATCATTATAATTGATAATTATGATTCTTTTACCTATAACCTGGTTCAATATTGTGGGGAGCTGACCGGGGGCAGCGCGATTAGAGTTTTTCGCAATGACATGATTACCCCGGACGAAGTGATCAATTTGGATCCTGAAAAAATAATTTTGTCACCGGGTCCGGGAACCCCCGAACAGGCCGGAATCTGCCTCGATCTGATCAACGCTCTGCCGCCGGAAATTCCTTTACTCGGGGTTTGCCTGGGACACCAGGTCATCGGCCGGGCTTTTGGGGGCAAAATAGGCCCGGCCAAAAAGCTAATGCACGGCAAGATTTCCACGATCAAGCATGACGGTAAAGGGCTTTTCGAAGACCTCGATAATCCTTTTTGTGCGGGGCGATACCATTCCCTGGCAGTTGATCCTGATACTGTTCCGGAAGTGCTCAAGGTAACGGCAGTTTCAGAGGATGGCGAGATAATGGGGTTGAAGCACCGGGAGCTGTCGATCCAGGGAGTTCAGTTTCACCCGGAGTCAGTCTTAACTGAAAACGGTAAAAAGTTAATGCATAATTTTCTTAAAGAAGGAGTTGTTTTAAAATGAGGGTCACAGAGGCCATAGCGGCTATAACCGGTGGGAGCAGTCTCAAAGAAGAACAGGCCTATGTTGTTATGACGGAGATTATGGAGGGGCTGGCTACCGATTCCCAGGTGGCCGGTTTAATAACGGCCCTGTGTATGAAAGGCGAGAGCGGGGAGGAAATAACCGGTTTTGCAAAAGCAATCCGGGCCAAGGCTCCACCGGTCAGGGTCTCCGGAATGAGGCTTGCCGACACCTGCGGGACAGGCGGGGATATGCTTCACACTTACAATATTTCGACCACCGTGGCCTTTATAGCGGCGGCATGCGGGGTAGCGGTGGCCAAGCACGGGAACCGCGCTGTGTCGAGCAAATGCGGCAGCGCCGATGGGCTTGAAGCCCTGGGGATCAATGTCGATCTTCTGCCGCAAATTGCAGCCTGCTGTCTTGAAGAAACAGGCATTGCTTTTTTGTTTGCCCCTACTTTTCACTCCGCCATGAAGCACGCTGTAAAGGCCAGGAAAGAAATCGGCATCAGGACGGTTTTTAACCTGCTCGGGCCACTGGTTAACCCGGCCGATGTTCAAATCCAGCTGATCGGGGTGTACGCACCGGAACTGACCGAAACAATCGGCGAGGTGCTGATTGGTCTGGGTGTCGAATCGGCGCTGGTCGTTTACGGCGCCGGTGGTATGGATGAGTTATCGACCCTGGGGCCGACAAAAATTACCGAAGTCCGGGATAACGAAATGCAAACATATTACTTTGATCCCCTAAAGCTGGGGCTGCAAAGAGCTGTTGAGGCTGACTTGAAAGGTGGCAGCCTAAAGGAGAATGCTGAAGTTACCGCCCGTGTCCTGGATGGATTACCGGGGCCAAAGCTCGATCTGGCCCTGCTTAATGCAGCGGCTGTTTTGTACGCAGCAGATAAGGTCCCTGGTTTTGCCGAGGGGATTGAAATGGCCCGGGAAGCGGTTTCTTCGGGCCGGGCCAGGGAAAAGCTGGAAAATCTCAGGCGGTTTACGGCCCGGGTTTCCGGAAAGGGGGAAAAGGCAGGAGTTCGCCTCTAATCTGCCTGAAGTAATGTTACTGACAGA
>PWFM01000049.1 GCA_003553895.1 Syntrophomonadaceae bacterium
GGGACGGGCAGTGGGGGCCCGGACGCAATCGCGTTGCACTGTGGCCGTGGCAAGTCGGAGCATTGTCGGGGGCTGGACTCAGAGTCTATCTGCTGGAGCTCTCCCCGGAAGGCGGGGTGCGTCTGTTCCTCGAACCGATCGACCCCCGTTCTGGCGTGCCAACCGAAATCATGCTGATGCCCCACGAGTCGATCGACAGCGAAGGCATCCACCTGCGTAATCTCGGTTGGTAAGCCGACCCGGTCGTCTGGGCCGGGGCCAGCGAGCCGGGCCGATCAAGGTGATCCGGTTGTAGCCAGACGCCTGAGCTCCGAATCGAAACATAAACCGTTCAATTCTGTGGGTTAAATGGCCTGAAGTTTTGGAGCTTCAGATCAATGCTTCGCACTGAGGGCAGAGAGGCGAGGGTGACCAGTTCCTTTGTATCGGGTGCGAAACATAAATTCAAGATGCGCCGTGTTTTCGGCATCAATTCGGACGCGTAGGGCGCCTATAGAGGAATTTAGCACCGAGCTTCAATAAAAATAGTAGGCCAACGAGCGCTATGAATAGGCTGTAGAAAGAAACCTCAAAATACACTGCTGCCGCAATCGATATGACAAAAATTGCGATGGTGACGGCAGGCCCAGCGAAGACCGCCACTATGAAGAAGGCAATCGCATAAATTATTAAGGTCATTGCTGATTAATCCTCTGCTGCGCAAGCATACCAGAAAAAGCATTGCTGATACGGTGCAAAGGCGGCCGGGATATAATTGATGATTTCTGAGATATGCGTTTTGTGAATCATGAAACAGACCCGCACCCCCCCCCCTCTGTCAGCATAGAAGTCCGCTGGATCTTCAACAGTAAACTTAACCCTTGAGGGGGCGGAGAGAGAGGATGGAATGCCACGGTACAGCGAAGAGTTCAAAGCCAAGGTGGTCGAGAAGATGATGCCGCCCAATGCCTGTAGGGTAGCCGATGTGCATCGGGGGGCGGGGATTTCGAAAGCCACCCCGGATGCCTGGCACCGAGAGTTCTAGACCCGGGGTGAACCGTGAACGGCCGCACCAGGACACCAAAGTCCTGGAGTTGCCGGGATAAACTCGCGGTGGTCATCGGGCCGCATCTATGAATGAGCAGTCGCTCTCGGAGTACTGCCGGCGCAAGGGGCCGGTATTTCCAGCATGATCCGTCGATCCATCCCAGCAGCCTGAGCCCATACCGGACCCGGCTGGTTCCGGCGGGGCCGCGAGGAGTTGCTGCGCCGGACGATCGTGGCTGGCATGGCCGAAGAGGTGATCCGGAAACGGGACTTGATCGCGGTGTTGGGGGACACGACGGTGATGGAGAAGGCGATCACCTATCGGTCGATGATAGACAGGTTCGCGAAACGAGACGGATCGCTCATCGCTTTTCGCTTTGGATGCGTCAGAAATCTCGTGGGCTACTGCGTCACAGAGCGCAACGTTGCAAGCGAACACGCGTGCAGATACGGGGCTCCGGTCGGCGTTCCCTACAAGTGTGGCACTGACAGGGGCGCCGAAGACTCGGCGGCTTTACGGGCGCGGGGCCCAAACCGAGCTGGCCGCAGCGCTCCGGTTCGAGGTTCTGGAGTGCCGCCGCTAAGATGGTGATGCTCCTGAGCCGGTAATGACCACGTGTCTCCAGGGATCTTGCGGCGCCGCGCGCGAGGACTGGCATCCCTAGCTGGCTTCGGTGTGCGAGCACCTGCCCATTGTCTGGCCGCTTGGCCAAGATGATGGCGTCATCCATGAAAGGACTGGGTACGACATCGACGCGGACCCGTATGCAAACGACAATTCTGTCCCGGAGAGAAATCGGGTCTGCAACGCTATACTCGTTCATGGATCGCGTGTTTTCGTCGACCGGTTGCCGACGAAGGGTCTTGGTGGCGGAATCCACCACCGATGCGCTGCTTCCGGCGCAGAAATTTCGACGAAAACGGTGCCTTTTCTGGTCGGCCAACATATTATGCAGTTGACGATCTCCAGCCCTCGTTCGAATCCTCGGTCCACCATGAGTCAGCGTGATGAACGAGAGAGACTATGCGCCGCAATCGTAGGATCCGAGTAGCTGTGAGCCTAATGTTTCGCCGTAGATCTGCGATTGGCCGATAGTGCAATCATGCATTGGGGATTGCGATGAATACCCTAACCAGTACTGGAATTCCATGGAGCCGTATCGGTCTCCTCGTGCTCGGGCTCGTGGGGATTACAGCGGTTCTCTCTGGCTTACCCCAGGCCGAGGGCGTACTGCTGCCAGCGGCCTCTTTGTTACTCATATCAATACCTGCGGGAATATTTCTCACGTATGTCGCAACGCTACGGCGAATCCACCGGCTTGCAACATGGTCTGATCAGTCTCTGTTGATCAGATTTTTCTCAGGGCCTTGGCTTCGCTTTGTCTGGGGACTCGTTGGCTTGGCCCTCGTTGCCGTTTTTATCGGACTGCGCTTGGCTGTAATAAATATTCTGGATGCGTCGCTCATTCTAGTAGGCGTTCTTGTCTTCATATTTTTATGGTCCTTCTTCGGAGACCGGCTTCGATCGCAATGGCGACATCCGTTCCGGGATGGGTTCGCCCTATCCTTGGCCGCGCTCATTACTGCGCTGCTGATGTCGGTTATTGATCCCGGCTTGCGGCTTATCTTTCTCGATCACGGGCCATACAGCCATTGCTTTTCGGCTGTGGAGCAGCTTCGAGATCGCGGCTCGCAGTTTGGTCAGAGTCACCTCAGTATGTTCATGAGCGACTGGGCGATGCATTGGGTCGCATGCGAGCGCTTCGTTCTCTGGCAAGTCGGTCAGGCACCCAATTTTCTGTGGCCCGCCTTGGGTCTGATGATGTTGGCTCTAACCAAGTTCGGTTTCTATTTGTTGGTTGCTTTAACTGCCGCAGCGTTTTTTGTTCCAAAATCTGAATACGCGAGAATCCTTCTTCCAGCGAAAGATGTGGTGGCCTCGCCGGTGCTTACCAGCGGTAAAATCATGTCGGCCAGCATGATTTTAACGGTTTTGCTTCTGTTCGCATTGCTGCCTTTAGTGGCAGTTATGGAGTCCGTACTTAAACAGCATGCGCCCGAAGAGCCCGTTTCGCGCCTAGTCGAGCAAATTGGAGACTCGTTTTATAAGCGCGGAACCATCGAAGAGATCGAGCGGGCGCGCCTAGAATTTCTCCTGATGGAAAAGGAATTTCGGGTCCAACTGGACCGCGCATTAGATGAAGGCTTTCTAGTGATGCGCTCGAATGTGGAGGCCTATCTTGATTGGTATTATAGTCTGCCTGGCGAATGGCTACGAATCGGGTCCCTTTTGGTTGGCGGACTGGAGTCTCAATTAACGAGGCGGATCGCAGGCGCATTGGAGCAGAACGACCCGTTCGGCGAATTTGAAAACGTCATCGAGAAGTTCGAGGTAGAGCGGGATGTGTGGACAACGGAATTCATAGTACAGGTGAATGCAATCTTGGACCGAAATAGGATGCCCAAGGTCGACGGAGAGAAAGTCAGCGTAGTAGAAGCCCTCGAACTGGAATCTGCTTTCGACTTGTCGCAGGAATTTCAAATGACCACGGTCTCCCAGCGTTTGGGAATTAGTGCGGGAGCGATGGGAATAGGGAGTATTGTGGCCGCTGTCGTTACGCGGCAAGTGTTGGCAAATCTAGCATCACAAGGGGTTATTCGGGGGGCTAGCATGGCCATAGTGCGAGTGTTGGGGACTCGCGTGGTGGCTTGGGGGACCGGTGCAGCAGGAGGCGCTGCTGCTGGTGCTGGTGCTGGCTCAGTCGTTCCAGGGATCGGTAACGCGGTTGGAGCTGTGGCGGGCGGGATTGTTGGGGGCATAGGCGTTGGGGTTGGAGCGGAATACCTAATGCTCAAACTTGAGGAGCGCTTCAAGCGGGAGGAACATCGAGCGCATATATTGAGGGCAATAGATCAAGCGGAAATGGATTTACGCGAGATGCTGGCGCCGATTCTGGAAGGCTCGGAGTAGTAGTGGCCGAGTGCTTTAATGTGATCCAAGGGCGTGTGATGCTTTCAGAAGGTTGAGCAGTCTCGGGTCCTTGGTCCGATCGGGCAGTATTGCGGTCCGCGGGATTTCAAGTATTTCGCGTGATACCCGTGTGGGAGAGAAGAGATGGAAGGTCAACATGGCCGACAGGGGGCGACCCGATACAAGCGGGTGGGATGAGTAACCAGGGGCGGGTCGGACGATACATCTGGGCTTGAGCCGATGGGCGAGGTTTGGCTAGGCGAGTCTCGTTTATGAACAACACACTCGCAGGGCGCGCTGAGACGAAAGAATGGTTCGGTGGTGGGAGTAAAAGGTGACCGACGTGGCAGGGGTATGGGTTTTCAATGAGGCACGCTCAATAAAGGTTGAGTTCAGACCACATCCTTGCTTCGACGTCAGGGTGCTATGTGGCCAGATAGCGGCTTCCTCGGAATGGGTTGGCACTGTTCACTGCGGCGAGTTGCCGGGGCCTAGCGCCTTCATAATCGGCTGCCATCAGGAGACCCGGAGAGGCGCTTGGTGCGAGTCCCGGCATTTCGCAGAGGCACGCCGGGACCCTTCCTGTGACGTTGATCTGAGACGCGCCAGCAATGCGACCGCACTCACTACTGGACTCCCGGTGTATTGGATTCTGCGCTTAGTCGCCCTTGCGCCCCGGGTGAATCGCCAGTTCGTGTTGGCCACACTGACGCAGAGACCTCCAATCAGTTTGGTGCGCTGCCGTGGATACAGAACCTGAGCGCGTGCGGGCGGAGGACCTGCGATGGTCTGGAGGAAAGGCGGCGCCGTGTCATTGT
Organism: Syntrophomonadaceae bacterium; assembly: GCA_003553895.1. GTDB lineage: Bacteria > Bacillota > Dethiobacteria > DTU022 > DTU022 > B1SED10-74M. The sequence goes on from PWFM01000049.1 coordinate 4,816, forward strand.
TTGAGGTGAATACCGTGCTCGGGCTTCCACCCAGATTCGTGGCCACTCACTGGTTTTTTGGTGTAATGATCGCCGTGTTATCAGTTAATCTGGTAACGGAAGGGCCAGAGGACATCGACGCGGCCTTGATCCTGCTTGCTACCATGAATACGCTGGTCTACCCGTACGCGAGATTTCTGTATTCCTGGGTGGCAATGTTCTTTTTGAATGACCGTAAGATGGTCTTCCACGGGAGATGGATCTTGCTTCGGTTCGTCTATGTTTTTGCCGTCGCAGTAATGTTATGGTCGCTCTCGGTTCTTCTGGCGCCGATTGGCATGCTTGTCCGGTATACCACCAAGGGCAGCTCGCGATCTTAGGAACACGAGATCAGATGGCCCATTGATTTTCCGTCTGGATGGAATTCAGTCCGGCTTCACGGCGAGGAGCGAAATAGGATTGCGGCGACCGCCCTAGGATGGGCTGCGCGCTCCTGATCCTCTAAGCTTTCGCTCCCCCGGGTTGACCGCGTTGGCGGAGTTTTCTGTGGCTGTCAAGCGAAATCGCAGGTGGCGGCTTTGGGCCGGTTCCGGGCACCGAAAGGCCGTCTTGCGCATTGCAGGCAGTGGGTTTTTCGTGTGAGCCCACCTGCCGGCGTGACTCTGAACCGGCTCAGCCCCGCGTGATCGCCCGTATCGTCATCAGCAGCTGCACGTAGCCGTCCCGCGTCACGCCGGGGGGCAGGTCGACGCTGGCCAGCGCCCGGAACTCGGCCTCGGAGACCTGCAGCGCCTCCATAAGCCCCGTGTGCTCGGCAAGGTCCGCCAGGCCCTGCGGCAGGTCGCGCTCCCGGA
>PWFM01000196.1 GCA_003553895.1 Syntrophomonadaceae bacterium
ATATCATCGACTATGGCGTAATCGGCCACGGTAAAAATCGGCGCCTCTGGGTCCTTGTTAACGGCCACGATGGTCTTGGCTCCCTTCATGCCGGCCAGGTGCTGAAAAGCGCCGGAAATACCAAGAGCCAGGTATAGCTTGGGTTTAACAGTTTTACCGGAGGTTCCAACCTGGCGGTCGTGGGGGAGCCACCCGGCATCCGTAGCCGCTCTTGAACCGGCAATATCGGCCTTGATAGACTGGGCCAGTTCTTCAATTGGGGGCAGATTCTTGTCTTCCTTGAGCCCGCGGCCGACAGCAACCAAAATCTCGGACTGGGTAATATCTACATCCCCGACCTCAGCTTCAATATATTCCACGAATTTTCGGTACGGCACATCTTCCTTGAGTGGGGAATCAATTTTTTCAACATCTCCGGCAGCCGCCGGTTCGGGCGCTTCCACAGCTCCTTCCCTGATTGTTACCAGGTAAGTATCGGCCTGTTTAAAGGCCACAGTGGCATTTACCTTGCCTGAATACATGTTCCGGATTGCTTTCAGAGTCCCGTCTTCATAGTTCAGATCGATCGCTTCCGCCACATAAGGCAGTTTCTTTTCTACGGCCAGGGCCGGCATAAAGTCGACACCCTGGGCGGTTTGGCCGGTCATAAATACAGCCGGTTTCATATCATCAAGCAGCGCTGACAGGGCTTTCTGGTATTTTTCGGCGTTGAAGTTTTCAAAGAGGGGATCGTCGGCTACAATCACTTTAACCCCGTAACCGCTCATTTTCTTGGCCATCTCCTCCATACCACTGCCCAGTAAAAGCACTTTAACTTCGCCGCCCATGGCTTCAGCAACCTTGGGAGCGATAGCCATCATTTCAAAGGATATATCTCTTAATGCACCCTGACGGTGTTCAGCCAGCACTAAAACATCACCCATTATACTAAGCCTCCTTTAACCAGAATGGACGCCAGCTTTTCAGCCTTTTCATCGGTTTCGCCCTCGATAAATTCAGCGGCCGATTCTACTTCGGGAATGTAGAGGTTTTCTAAAACCACCTGCGAAGCATCGGCGCTTACTTCCGCCGGGTCAATACTCAGATCGTCGAGGTTGACCACGTTCAACTCTTTCTTCTGGGCCTGCCGGATCCCCTTGATCGGAGCATACCTGGGTTCGTTGATCCCGGTCTGAATGGTTAATACAGCGGGCAGTTCCAGTTCGAGCACTTCCATCAACCCGCCTTCAAGTTCGCGGTGGGCCCGGACCTTGCCATCCAAAACCTCCACTTTTTTGACCATTGAGGCATGATTAACCCCCAGGTACTCAGCCAGGGCCACCCCGGTTGCCATATGTCCGTCATCATCGGCCCAGCAACCGGTTAATACCAGGTCAAATTCCTGGTCCTTAATTGCCCCTGCCAGCACCTTGGCCACTATCAGGGGATCGTGGTCGGCAATCCGATCATCTTCGACCCGGGTCGCCTTATCGCACCCCTTGGCCATGGCCATCCGGATCATCACTTCGGACTGTTTAGGCCCGATTGATAGGACGTCAACCTCACCGCCCTTATCTTCCTTGATCAAAACCGATTCTTCCACGGCATAGTTATCGGCATCGTTGATGTCGAAAGAAAACCTGCTGTCATCAACAGTTTTGCCGTCTGGATTAACTTTTACTTCGGCTTCGGAAGTATCGGGCACATACTTGATACAAACAAAAGTTTTCATAGTTCTTTTCCCCCTCCTGCAGTATTAAGGCCTATCAGGCTTCAACAAATTCTCCCAAAAGCTCCATGATTTCGGCAACCCGCATCTCTTCTTCGTAACCCAAACCCTTCATGGCATCTTCCAGGGTCAGGATGCAGAAGGGGCAGGCTGCGGCCACTATATCGGCCTCCAGCTCCTTCGCATTTTTGATCCTGGTTTCAGCCAAGCGTTCTTGCCTCGATTCCGATTCCACCCACATCTTGCCCCCGCCACCTTCACAACAAAGGCTGCGCTCGCGCTTCCGATCAAATTCGAGCAGCTCCACACCGGGAATGCTCTTCAGGATGCGACGCGGTTCATCAAAGATGCCGCCCTGCTTGCCCAGGTAGCACGGGTCGTGATAAACAATCTTCTTGGGCAGTTCCCCTTTCCAGGCCAACTTCCCTTCCTGGATCAGTTCATCCACGAGCTGGGTATAGTGAATAACCGGATGTTTTAAATCGGGGAAATGGGTCCTATAAGTTGTAAAACAGTGCGGTGATAGGGTAACGATTCGATCGGCGTTAAATTCATTTAAAAATTCAGTGTTGTCCTCCACGGTCATTTCGAAAAGTCCTTCTTCGCCGATGGTAAATACTTCACTGCCGCAGCAGCTTTCGTCTTCGGGCAGAAAAGCATAGTCAACCCCGGCCTTGTTTAAAATCTTGACCATGTTTTTGGCTGTTACCTGCACCCGGGGATCATAGCAATTGGTGCAGCAGACAAAAAAGAGATTTTCCACGTGTTCGCCCGGCTCGGCGATCCGGACATCGAGCCCTTCCATCCAATCCTGGCGGGCGGCCCGGGGCTTTTCCCAGGGGTTGCCTTCCAGCAGAACGCTCTGTAAAGCATCGCGGACCGTTGGTTCAACCTTACCGCTTTCAACAATCATGGAGCGTAAACCGATCAGCACTTCCAGGGGCTTCAAGCCCTTGGGACAGCGAACGGCACAGGTATGACAGGCTGTACAATCCCAGATTTCCGCCAGCCTGGCCAATTCATCCAATTTTTCTTCGTCGTAAGCATCGTTGACAAACTGGCGCACATTCAAATCGGCCCGGACGGTGACCGGGCAGCCGCCGGTACAGCGGCCGCACTGGATACAACCCAGCAGATCATATTTTTCGGTGAAAGTCTGGCTTTCAGTAGTCATTATCATACCCCGCATCATAAATAAATTATTGTCCCGCAATATTTCCGGCAGGTGCCGCTCAGGGCAACTGCTAACTCGGTAATTAAACTAACAAAGTTTTTCTTTTTGCCACCTCCCGGGTTACTATTATTTGCCCTGCCCTATAATTATCCTTGCTTATTATAACAGACTATGAATAGACAGACAAATTTTATAATATTCGCCTATGTTATCAAAATTCGAGATAGGGCGCTTTTTTCCTGCCTGATTTTTCAATTCCTTAATATTTTACATATGCAAGTATTGAACTTGTTCACTGAATATTTCTAAGCCGGTCAGGCAGTTTAAAAGACTTTGATTGCGCCTGGTTTGGCATCTATAATCTGTCCCACCACTTGCCCCTCTTTGCCGGCGGTTTTCAAACGTTCCAGGTAGGCCCCGGCTCTCTTTTCCGGCAGGGCCACCAGGAGGCCCCCCGAAGTCTGAGGGTCGGCCAGGATGATCAGGGCATCCTCTTTTTCCTCCTCCCGCCCGGCCCAGGAGACATGGGGCCTGATATATTCAAGGTTCCGGTAAGCGCCGGCCGGGATCATGCCCAGGGCCGTCATATCCCCGACTCCCAAATAAAGAGGAACTTTCCGGTGATCAATTTCAGCCCCGACATTGCTGCTTACAAGCATTTCATGCAGATGACCAAGGAAGCTGAAACCGGTAACATCGGTAGCCGCGGATACGCCGGTTTCAAGCATGGCCCGGGAAGCGGCATCGTTTAACTCGGCCATACCCATAATCGCCGGGGAGGCCTCTTGCAGGCTGATCATACCGCCCTTAATCCCGGTGGCGATTATGCCGGTTCCCAGAGGTTTTGTCAGAACCAGGATGTCCCCGGGAGCGGCGCCACTGCCGGTAATAACTTTCTGCGGATCGACCAGCCCGGTTACAGCCAGGCCGTACTTGGGTTCTTGATCTTCAACACTGTGACCGCCGACTACAACCGCTTCAGCCTCTATAACTTTATCATAGCCGCCCTTAAGGATCGATTCCATCACTTCAAGCGGGTGGCAGGATGCGGGAAAGCAGATAATATTCATTGCCGTCAGCGGTTTTGCCCCCATGGCGTAAAGGTCGCTCAGGGAGTTGGCCGCAGCGATCTGGCCGAAGGTATAGGGGTCGTCGACGATAGGCGTGAAAAAGTCAATCGACTGAACCAGGGCTTGATGTTCCGAAATCCTGTAGATCCCGGCATCGGCAAAATGCTGATCACGGTTTAAATAGTTAGGATCATCGAAAACGGGCAGTTGGCGCAGAACCTGCGCCAGGTCTTCAGGACCAATTTTTGCCGCTCACCCTGCGCTTTTACTCATTGACGTCAATTTGATTTCGGGGGTATCCATCGCTCTACCTCCTTTCTCGATCGACATGACTGCAGTATTATGTCAAACCCTTCAACCAGTTCGCATAGTTTTAAGACCGGCCCAGTTTTACGGCCACACGGTGGTCTTCCACCCGCCTGGTCAATTTCTGCTGGTCAAAATGCTCCAGCAAAGCCTGGGCATACTTGCGGGAGGTACCCGCCAGATCGCGGAACTGGGCCAGGGTCAGGGTATCATTCTCGGAAAAATGTCGGCGTAACAGATCCACTGCTCCCTGGTAAGCCTCCCGGTGAAAATAAAGATCCTCGCTGACCTTAACAAGAATACCTGAGGCCTGCAGGTAATTAAAAAGTTCATCGCGGCGGGCCTGGCCGGCCCCGGCCTTATCCAGGGCCTCTTTGACCGAGGGGGGTTGCAGCTTTCCAGAACGGTACTGTTCGGACAGATCCTCTAAGATTAGCTTGTCTTTACCCGCCGGTTCGGGTTTAAAGTTATAAAGGCTGACCAGATCGCTCTTCACATCTACTTTTTCTTCTCCCTGGAGGCGCTCCAGAAAAGCGTCATACTCACGCTGGCCGAAAGCACGGGGCAGATGTCCGCGGAGGCTGGCCCTGGAGATGCCCGGGGACAGAGGGTACTTATCGTGGTAGCGTTTCAGCTCAAAAAGCAGTTTGGTTTCAAATTCCTGCCGGATCGCGGAGAGGATATAAGCATTGCCTACTTTTTCCACCTCTCCCCGCTCCGCATACTCTTCCAAAATAGCTTTAATCCTCTCTTCGTCCAAGCGGGTTTCTTTCATCAACCGGGCCGGATCAGCGGCAATCAGTTCTTCCAGCTTGCTGCGCACAAACGCGGCATCTCCGCCTTCCGCCGGAGCCTGCTTCAACTCCCGTAAGCGCTCACTCACTTCTTTGCGGAAGCGGCGATGCTTCTCCGGGTAGGGATCCAGAACCATACCCCCGCCAATAGTTGTCATAGGCGAATAAGAACGGATCACAAAAGGATCGCCGCGCTCGGCCACCAGGGGCCGTTCCAGGCGGCACTGCACCGGCGCGCTTTCCCCCGGCTTAAGCTGATCCCGGTCCAACAGCAGAAGGCGGGCTACCGTCCGGACAGTACCCAGGAAAAAATGAACCGGATCGAGATTTTTCAAGCGGCGTGGTGAGCCGGGTAAAAGTTCCACCCAGGCATCGAGCAGGGTAGTCTGGCTGTAGTAGCCGGGATTGCTGACCACGCTTCCTCGCAAGATCTCGTGTCTTTCTATCCCGGACAGGTTCAAAGCGACCCTGCTGCCGGCTTTGGCTTCTTCTACATCCCGGTCATGGACCTGGATATTGCGCACCCTCGTTTCCAACCCCGGAGGAACTACAGCAACTGTCTGTCCCACACGAACCGAACCCTGAACCAGCGTTCCGGTAACCACGGTCCCAAAACCGGCAATAACAAAGGAACGATCCACAGGCAGGCGCAGGGGGGCGGTGGAATTTCTCGGCGCCAGGTCTTCTGTCAGCCGGTCGATCATTGCTTTTAACTCTTCAATTCCCTGGCCGGTAACCGCCGAAACTGAGTGAACCGGGGCTTCTTCAAGAAAAGAGCCTTTTAGTTCTTCCCTGATTTCGTCCTCAACCAGCTCACGCCATTCTTCTTCCACCAGGTCGATCTTGGTAATAACTACGATCCCGTTGCTAATTCCGAGCAGCTGGAGTATGTCGAGATGCTCCCTGGTCTGGGGCATCACCCCTTCGGTAGCATCGACCACCAGCATCACCAGGTCCAAACCGGCAGCGCCGGCCAGCATGTTATGTATAAATTTTTCATGACCGGGAACATCGACGACACCGGCCAGCCTGCCGCCGGGCAGTTTAAAAGGGGCAAAACCGAGATCGATGGATATGCCCCGCTGCTTTTCCTCCTGCAGGCGGTCGGTATCTACTCCGGTAAGGGCGGAGATGAGGACTGTTTTGCCGTGATCAACGTGTCCGGCCGTGCCAATGATCAGCTGTTCCAATAAAAACTCTCCTGTATTTAAGTTAAGGCCGTGAAGCCGCTTGAAGCTGAGGGTAGGGGCAAAAAATACTGCCCGTTCTTCAGTTCTTTATCCCCTGCTCTGTTCCGAACAGGATCGGACCAGGGCTTCAATTAAATCTTCCTCTTCTTCTTCCCGGATTGTTCGGGGATCAAAAAGGATCCGGTCCTGCTGGAGACGGGCAATTACGGGCGGTCGGCCGCGCCTAAGCTTTGTTACCAGGCTCGATGGCGATTCCCCTTCCGGGGGTTCTAGCGCAGCCAGGAAGGTGGGTAGTTCAGCCGTAGGCAGGGCCCCGCCCCCGACCCTGGAAATACCTTTGACCACTTCCACACTGCCTCCCGCAAGCCGATCGGTTAGTTTATCTACCATCCTTTCAGCCCGCCGGAGCAGTTCTTCTTTTGTAACGGTAAGCATGCGCCAAACCGGTATTTCATTTACCGCTCTTTCCGGATCCAGGTAAAGGCGCAGGGTTGCTTCCAGGGCGGCCACGGTAAACTTATCAATCCGCAGGGCCCGGGATAGCTGGTTTTTACGGATCAGGGAAAGCGGTTCTTTTTTACCAACGATAATCCCGGCCTGGGGTCCGCCGAGCATCTTATCACCGCTAAAGGTTACCAGGTCGGCCCCGGCTGCTATGCTGTCCTGGATGCGCGGTTCAGGAGGCAGGTTATACGAGGCCAGGTCCAGGAACACTCCGCTGCCCAGGTCTTCAACCAGGGGCAGGCTGTACCTGGCGGCAAGAGAAGCCAGTTCTCCGGTGGCAACTTCAGCCGTAAAGCCAACCATCTGATAATTACTGGTATGGACTTTTAAAAAAGCAGCCGTGTTTTCATTAACCACCGCTTCGTAATCTTTCAAATAGGTTTTGTTGGTGGTGCCAACTTCGACCAGGTGGGCCCCGCTGGCAGCCATTATTTCGGGGATACGGAAAGAACCCCCTATTTCAACCAGCTGTCCCCTGGAAACTACAACCTCCCGCCCTTCGGCCAGGCTGTTTAGGGCCAGGAAAACGGCCGCGGCATTATTGTTTACCACCACCGCCGCCTCGGCCCCGCTAATTTCGCAGAGCAGCTCTTCCAGGTGATCCTGCCGCGAACCGCGCTCACCGCTCTTTAAGGAAAACTCAAGGTTGTTGTAGTTCTTTGCGGCGGCAGTTACGGCTTCAACTGCAGACGGAGCCAGGGGAACCCGTCCCAGGTTGGTATGAATAACTATCCCGGTAGCATTAATCAGGGATCTAAAGTTAAAACCGGCCCTGGTTTCGGCCAATAAAGCCGCCTCTTCAGCCAGGGCGGCCGGAGAAAGATCAATCTGCACCGGTGCTTCCGGTGGATGATCCAGATCCGAGTAATCGCTCAGCCTCCGGCGGTAAGAAGCGATCGTCTCCTGCGCCGCCTGCAAAACCAGCCGCCGCGGCAGGTGGAGTAACTTTTCCTCCAGCAGAGGCTCTCTCAACAGGCGATCAACCGCCGGCAGCTCCCTCAATAGGGACTTGTAATCAGGCAATTTTTATACTCTCCCCGCTGCCATATTTCATTAAACCGAATCAAGCGTAATGTCCACGGTAATTATACCAATATAAAGTACGGCTTGACAACTTCTCGGGCAGGGTCAAACCAGGGTTGCCCGAATCAGCTCTTTTTCTTCAAAGTGTAGCCCAGCTTGAGGTTGAACGGCTCCGTCCTCAGGTAATTCCCGGAGCAAAAGCCGACAATCCGGCAGCGTTCAAAATCGATGGCGCCTTTTTCATTAAGGACGCCGTCTTCGACATATGAAGACACTACCTGTCCGATAAAAACAGTATGGCTTGCCAAATCTAAAGAATGCTTGAGCTCGCATTCCATGCTGATCGGGCATTCAAGGATCATGGGCGCGTTGGACAGGGAGCCCAAAACCGGGGTCAATTGAAAATGCTCAAATTTTTCCAGCTCCCGACCGCTGATGGTACCGCAGCCATCAACAATATCGACCTGATCTTCTCGGGGAACGTTGACAGTAAATTCTCCTGTTTTTTTGATCATGTTGTATGAATGGCGGTTGGGACGCACCGAAATGGAAACCATCGGCGGCGAAGAGTTAACCACTCCAACCCAGGCCAGGGTTATGATGTTCTGCTCTTTACCGTCACCGCAGGCAATCAAGGCGGCAGGGGTGGGGCCGACCAGGAGCTGGGTGGACTGCTTGCTTTTAGCCATGTTCATCATCCTTTCTAATCATGTCTGGGAAGAGATAACATAAGTTTCATTTTCAACAGCCATTTCTACCCCGGAATAATATTTCATCGCTTCAATCCGGGATACCTCCCGGTCCCGGTCCGGATGGTGATGGGTAAGCAACAGCCTTTTTGCTCCCGCCCCGGCCGCTATCCGGGCAGCCTGAGAAGCGCTGATATGATTGGGCAGGTTGTTGGTGATATCCATCTCCTGGTAGTTGGCCTCGCACAGGAAAAGGTCGGCTCCGGAAACGAAAGGCTCCAGGCCGGGGAAGAATTCAGTATCGCCGGAATATACCATAGTCCCGGTCTGGAAACTGATCCGCACGGCCACACCCGGCAGGGCATGCACAACAACACCGGTTTCAATGGTAAAAGGGCCCAGTTTTAAAACCTGGTCCGGGCCGATCGGTTCCACCGCATAAATATCCTTGTAGGAAAGGCGTTCAAAATCCTCTACAGGCTCGGGCGGAGCATAAATTTTTAATGGTTTATTAATTATGCCGCTGCTGCGGGCCATGGCCAGGCCGTAGCGCATAACCATGATGTCGGAGTAATGATCCGGATGGAGGTGGGATAGCAGGACAGCGTCCAAATTTCTAAAATCGAGGTGCTCCTGCAGGCGGCTTAAAACGCCGTTACCGCAATCCAGTAAGAGGCTATACCCTTCTTCTCTTAACAGGTAACCCGAACACGCTCCTCCTGCCGGTGGATAAGGGCCATAACAACCGAGGACTGTTAATTGCATAAGCCTACGCCTCCTTGTCTTTCGATCAGTTATAAGCGCTTTTCCCTATCATAGCATACAGACCTTAACCGCGCCCGCTTCTCTTTCTTTTTCCAGGGCAGCCATAACCTCGTCTTTAGCGCTAAAATAAACAACCTGCCAGCCTTCCCTGCTAATCTCGCCAAGCATGCTCAACATTTTCTTCAAACGCTCCCCGTCGGCCTTGATAAAAGGATCGTCGAGGATAAAGAAACCCTTACCTCCACGGAAAAGGCTTTCGCCCAGCGCCAGCCGAATCGAAAAATAAAGCTGGTCGTAAGCCCCACCGGAAAGGCTGCGGGCATCAAGATAGCGGGCTTCGCCGGACAACACTTTGACCCTGCTTTCAACGCTGTCAAACTCAACTTTCCGGTAACGGCCATCGGTTATAGCTTCAAAATGCCTGCTTACCGGCCGGCCTTCACCAAATAGCGAACTTACTTTTTTCTCCTCTGCGACGGCTATGCAGTTTAACACTTCCAGGGCCGCCAGGGCTTTATTCCGTCTGTGTTCCACTGCTTCCAACCACTGTTTAACCTTTTGGCGAACCGCTTCCAGGTCGACCGTGGTCTGGCAGGGCAGGTAATTGCCTTCTCCAGCGAAAAGGGTATTGACTTCCTTCTCCAGTGAACGGAGCCGGTCGCCGTGACGGGCCATTGCCTGCCTGATCCGGTCGATTTCACCTTCCGTTAAATCCAGTTCGTTTCGCAACTGATCAACTGCAACCTGTTCATAACAAAAATTTTTAGCCCGGCCGGCAAAGCTTTCCAGTTGGTCGACCTGCTGCTGCCAGTAATAAAGCTGCTCTTCCAGGTCTTGGTTCTCGTCGGTGGAGCCAAAATGGCTCTTAAGGATGCTGGTTTGCTTTTCTATTTCACCTTTAAGGGCCTGTTTTTCTTCCAGCCGCAGATAATAATCAGTAAGACTATCCACTCCTGCGAAAAAGCTGATCCCGGAAATCCAGTCTTCTTCCTGCCTCATCTTTTCCGCCCGTTCCCGAAGCTCATCTTTAAGCCTGGATAATTCTTTTTCCAGCCAACGTTCCTGTCTTTCAGCTTCCTCCAAAGTTTCTCGGGCCGGCTCCAGATCCCTGTCCAGGCGGGTTAAGGCGGCGCGAACCGCCCGAATATTAACGGCTGGGATATCAATCTTTTCAGCTTCAGCAAGAACCTCAGACTGGAGTTGATTCAACTCGGCTTTTCTTCGGATGGCCCTGACACGGAAGCAGCTGTAAATCAGAGCTGCAGAAAAGGACCCCAGAAGGACCGGCAGCAACCACAAGTCCTGCTGGACGGCATAACCGGCCAGGGCTACAAAAAATGACAGGACCGAGGCTGCGGCTACCATTTTGACAAAAGGAGCGTCCAGAAAAATGTTTTCCTTTTTCGCTGCTGCCTCCGCGCGATCGTGCTGCTCCAGGGCCGGCTCGATCTTCTCTTTGGCCAGCCGGGCGTTATACTCCAGTCTTTTTAGATTTTCTTTCTTCTCATTCTTTTGTTCAGAAGCTTTCCGCAGTTGTTCCCTGTTTTCCAGCCTTTCTTTTTCCAGCCGTTCGAACTCGCTCCGCAAATAATCCCGGTTTGACTCAGAACGCTGCCAGCTTTCGTAATCCTCGCGTTTAAACTGCTTTAGTTCCCCAAGCTTAGCTTGCGCTTCCCGCAGGCGTTCCAGGGCTTCCCGGCCTTTTTCTAAACGTTCCCGGTTGAAGGCGACATTATAGCTATCAAGGAGGTTTTTGACTTCCTGCTGCCGCTCTTCGAGCCGGGCCAACTCCTCTTCATGGCGGCTGAAATTTTCCGCCTCCAGATCATCCAGGAGGACTTCTAGATCTGCCAGCAATTTTTGGGCCCCCAGATATCGATCTTTTAACTTATCCGGAGCGGTGTTTACAAAATCTCCGCCGGCAGTTATGCCTCCCAGCAGCTGCAGGTTTTCCCTGGTTTTTTTCATATCAGCCGTCCTCATTCCGGTAAGGCGGCCGCTTATGCCCCGGTAAAAATCTTCTTCGCCCATCAGGGAGAGATCGCTGTCGCGGATCAGAAAAGTGTTCCTGAATTCATTGGCGCTGATCTCAAAAAGGGCCGAAAAACGGCCGGCGTCCGGTAATTTAAATTCTTCTTGTTCCGTTCCAATCACCAGGTAGCCGTCCGGTTTTTCTGCCACCCGGCCGACCCCATCTAGCGGGATCAACTCCCTCCTGCTAAACATCATTTTCAAAAGGGCATCGATGGTAAGGGTTTTTCCTTCTTCATTGGGAGCGAAAAAAAGGGTGAACGGTTCTAACCGCTTTATCTCACCGCCCGAAAGAGGTCCATAACGGGTAATGGCAAATTCTTTCAGGAACACTGCCTGACCCCCCTGAAGGCGTAAATGGCCATTTCTTCAATTTCTTTTTTCATCGCCAGGGAATAATCTGTTTTTGCCAGGGCATCCCTGAATTTTTTGAACAGGTCGTCTTCGATAATGTGGCGGACATCAATAAAATTGAAGGACGGTTCCGCGGTTGAGAAGCGGGCCATTTTTTGCTTGATGCCGGAAACCAGCGCATCTTCATCCAGGTTTAAAGCGGCGCCGTCAAAAAGGCCGTCAACCGTAAGCAGGACTCCAGCCGCCGGGTGCAGTTCGTCCAGTTTACGGTCCAATTCCAAAAGGGGATCTTCCCCGGCAAAAGGATCGAGGGTAATAAGCAGTTCTTCAAAATGAAAACTGTTTAGGACGGCTTCCCGGGGTGTTTCCCCCGGCACCAGCAGGTTGGCCTTTCGCCGGCCGGTTTCCCGTTTCGTCACGGATACCGGCGAACCGGGATAAATGAACAAACTTCCACCCGGCGCCTGCCAGGCGGCAAAGCGGGAATGGAAATGTCCGGCCAGGATATAACGGACAGGCAGTGGATCAAAAAAAGAAAGCCGGGCCGGCATATAGCGCAGTTCACCTTCTTGGCCCAAATCCGGGCGTGGAAAAAAAGTGTCCAGCAGTTCCCCGTGAAATAGGAGGATGTTTTCTTGATCAGGGTTCATCAGGGAGGCCATTTCGCGCAAGCGGGCAGCCAGGCGGGGCGCATCAAGATGATCATGGGGCAGGCCCCAAAAAACGGTGTCTCCCAGGCAAACAGGCTCCCGCCAGTCCCGGATCACACTTACATTATCACCAAAGTAAAGGCCGCTCCGGTAGGCCTGGTGATCATGGTTGCCTGGCAAGATCACGGTTTGAAAACCACATCCGCCAAAAACCGCCCTGAGTGGCCCCCGCATAGTTTCAGCCGCGCTTTCCCGGTCAAAAAGGTCCCCGGCAATCACCAGGGCTGAAACCTCTTCCCGGCCGGCCAGGTTAACCAGCTCTTCAAGAGCATCCCAGCGTTCACCGGCATTTTCATCCAGGTGCAAATCTGCCGTATGGAGGATTTTAAGCATCCCGGCCCTCCTATGACGAAGATATGATGAACAAGTAATATAAAGAGGGGCGAAAACAATATCCGCCCCCATTGTTGAATCATCTGGTAACAGGATCAGGACCGGTTATCTCTTAAGTGTAGAAACAACCTGATCTCCGTAATATGATATCAGTATTAACAGCACTCCGAACATGGTCATGCCCGCCGTAACCTGGTAAAAACGGGTCATGGCCGTTTCCAGGTAAAGCTCCTGGTAAGGCTGGACATCGGCAAAAATATTCTCCAGGAAAGCAAACATGACTGCGCCCACAAAAACAGTCATGATCAGGGTAAGCAGTCCGGGGGCCAGGAAAACTTTAAATCTTTGATCGACAAAATATAAAAAGATCAATAAAAATCCGAGGCCGGCCAGGCTGAGCCAAAAAACATTGTGAATAACCATTGGCTGCAGGTTGACGGTAAGCAGCTGTACTTCGGTATAGGGAGGGGTAGCTTCTGTAACGATTACCTGCACGGTGTCTTCGGCTTTTACTCCAAACAATGAAAAAGTCAAATAAGTAATCAATATAGTGATCGAATAGATAAACCCGATCACTACTTTTAACCAATTCCGCAGACCTTGTCTCATTTTACTCCTCCTTGTATACTATGATACCGGACAAAGCATAGATTTGAAAGTACTACTATTATATTGTGGCAGTTTTAAACTATTCGCTCTGCAGGTTCAAGATTCCTGCCCGATATAATCCAATTTATGATTATAATTATAAAAATTTTTTAATCGCCACACCAGTGGCTTAAAAAGGTCCGGGGCCTTACAATAGTCTGGGTCCGATCAGGCCCCACTGAAACCAGTTCGATAGCCACACCAATCGTTTCTTCCAGCGCTTCCAGGTACTGCCTGGCCGCTTCCGGCAATTCCGCCATGGCCCGGGCTCTTGAGATATCCTCGTCCCAGCCGGGCAAAGTTTCGTATACGGGGTTGCACTGCTGGAGGTCGGTCATGCTGGAGGGAAAATGAGGGGTTTTATAGCCGCCACATTCGTAAGCCACAGCCAAATTTAAGGTTTCCAGACCGCTCAAAACATCGAGTTTGGTGATGGCCAGACCGGTCAGGCCGTTAATCCGGGCTGCATAACGGGCAATAACCGCATCAAACCAACCGCAGCGACGGGGACGTCCGGTGGTGGTGCCGTATTCTGCTCCTTGATCCCTGAGCAGAACTCCCGCCTCTCCTTTTTCCTCGGTAGGAAACGGCCCCTCTCCCACCCTGGTAGTATAGGCTTTCATGACCCCCAGGACCCGGGTTGCGCACTGGGGCCCCAGCCCGCTGCCTGTTCCGGCAGCTGCCGCGACAGTGGATGAAGAAGTAACAAAAGGGTAAGTGCCGTGATCGATATCAAGCAGGGCTCCCTGAGCCCCTTCAAACAGGACTTTTTTGCCTCCGGCCAATTTGTCTGTTAGCAGCCTGGAAGTGTCTACTACCATGGGAGCCAACTTTTCAGCAGCCGGCCGGTACATCTCCACCAGCTGTTCGAGATCGTAACCTTCATGCCCGTAAGCATATTCCAGCAAGCGGTTCTGTACAGGCAGGACCTGGGCCAACCGTTCCCGGAAGACATCTATATCGGCCAGGTCAATTGCCCGAAGGCCCCGCCGCAGCGCCTTGTCGGCATAGGCCGGGCCGATACCCCGGCCGGTGGTGCCAATTTTGTTGTCGCCAAGCAGCTCTTCATTGCCCCGGTCATAAACCTGGTGGTAGGCCATGATCAGGTGGGCTTTCTCACTTATCTTTAAGTTGGCGGTGGTGATACCCCTTTTTTCCAGTTCGGCCAGTTCCTCCAGGAGGACCAGCGGGTTGACAACCATCCCGCTGCCCAGCAAGCTGATGCATCCCGGATAAAGAATCCCCGAAGGTATATGATGCAGCTTAAATATATTGGCCCCGTAAACCACGGTATGGCCGGCATTATCTCCACCCTGAAAACGGGCAACAACATCCGCCCCGGCGGCCAGGTAATCGATGACCTTGCCTTTTCCCTCATCGCCCCACTGGGCGCCTACAATGATCAAGCTGTCAGTATTGTTCATCTTGAATCCCCTAATTATCATTTTTATAACATACAAAATATTGATGCGGGGCATAAATAGACCCCGCTTATATTTTTTCCTGCAGGATACGATTTAATTCGGCCGGATCGGCCCGGCCCTGTGTCTCCGCCATCACGCGGCCGACCAGGAAAGCCAGCGCTTTCTTTTTTCCCCGGCGGTAATTTTCAACTGCTTCCGGGTTTTCAGCAATAACTTTTTCCACCACCGGCAGCAGGGTATCCCGTCCCGAAATCTGTTCCAGGCCCCTATCTTTGACCATTTCTTTCGGGTCAGCCCCGGTTTTAACCATTTCAGCCAGCAGCTCCTTGGCTACAGGACGGTTTATTTTGCCCTCATCCAGGAGCAGGAGGAGATCGGCAAGCAACCCGGGCTCCAGTTCATCGACCTTTTTTAAACTTTCCCGGAGCTGGTAAAGCAGATCCCCCTGGACCCATTTGGCCAGGTGGCGATAATCGGGGTATTCTTTAGCCGCTTCCTCGAAAAAATCGCCCAGGTCCCTGTTAGCAGTAAGCAAAAAGGCTTCTTCTTTTTCCAGGCCATACTGTTCCTGGAGTCGCTCCCGACGCCTGGCAGGTAGTTCAGGCAGCTGCCTGGACAGCTCTTCGATAAAAGAGCTTTCCAGAACCAGGGGGAGCAGATCTGGTTCCGGGAAATAACGGTAATCGGAAGAGCCTTCTTTACTTCGCAGGGCAATGGTTTGCTTTTTTTCTTCATCCCAGTGGCAGGTCTCCTGGATCACCTTTCCTCCTTCAGACAAAACCCGCTCCTGGCGGCCTACTTCATAATCGAGAGCCAGTTCGACGGAGCGAAAAGAATTCATGTTCTTAACCTCGGCCTTGGTCCCCAGCTCCCTGCTCCCTTTTGGACGCAGAGAAATATTGGCATCGCAGCGCAGCGATCCTTCTTCCATCTTGCAATCTGAAGAACCGGAATAAAGGAGCACAGTCCTTAAATCTTCCAGGAAATAGCGGGCTTCCCGCCCGGAATGCAGCTCGGGAGCGGTCACGATTTCCAGCAGTGGAATGCCGGCCCGGTTATAATCAACCAGAGAATGGCCGGCCCCGATAATGGAATCTCCGGCATGAATCAATTTGCCTGCTTCTTCTTCCAGGTGGACCCTTTCCAGGTGGACCCTGTGGATACCATCTTCAAATTCCACTTCCAGGTAACCGCCCCGGGCCAGGGGTTGATCATACTGGGAAACCTGGTAAGCCTTGGGCAGGTCGGGGTAAAAATAGTTCTTGCGATCAAAGCGGCTCTGAAGTTGAACTTCGCTGTTCAGGGCCAGCGCAGCTTTAAGGGCCAGCTCGATAGCCCGGCGGTTAAAAACAGGCAGGCTGCCCGGGAGGCCGAGACAAACGGGACAGCAATTCGAGTTCGGTTCGCGGCCAAAAGCGGTGCTGCAGCCGCAAAACAGTTTGGAAGCAGTCAGGAGTTCTACGTGAATTTCGAGCCCGATCACAACATCATAGTTCATCGCTGCTTCCTCCTTCTATAAAGTCCAGAACGGGACGCCGGGGAGCCTGTTCTGAGTATTTTTCAAAAAAGCAGGCCATTTGCAGAAGCAATTTTTCCCGCAGTGGCGGCGCCGTCAACTGCAGCCCAAGGGGCAGGCCGCTGGTATGTGCCCCTCCCGGCAAAGCCAGGGAAGGCACACCGGCCAGGGAATCAGTAATATTACAAACGTCTGAAAGATACATCTGCAGGGGATCCCCGGTTTTTTCGCCAAGTTTGAAAGCCGGAGTCGGCGAAGCCGCGCCCAGCAGCAGATCGTATTTTTTAAAAGCTTCCTCGTAACTGCGCCGGACCAAAGTCCTGACCTTCATCGCCTTCAGATAATAGGCGTCATAATAGCCAGCGCTCAAGGCATAGGTCCCAATCATGATCCGCCTTTTCACTTCGGGCCCGAAACCCTTTCCCCTGGTCCTGTTGAACATTTCTTCAATGCTATCGCCACCGGCGCAAAACCCGTAGCGAACCCCGTCATAGCGGCCCAGGTTCGAACTGGCCTCGGCTGGGGCAATCAGGTAATAGGCGCTGAGCCCGTAATCGGTAAGAGGCAGAGAAACTTCCCCCACGTTAGCGCCGCTTTTTTCCAGCAGTGATGCCGCTTTCTGGACCATTTCGGTCACTTCCGGGTCAAAACCCTCAGTACTGCCGTACCTGATCACTCCGACCCGTAATTTTTCCAGGCCCGGTTCGAGACCGGCGGTGTAATCGGGAACCTCCCCCGGCAGGGAAGTGGAGTCAAGGGGATCATAGCCGGCAATCAGGTTTAAAAACAAGGCGCTGTCAAGAGCGTTCATACTGATGATGCCGATCTGGTCCAGCGAGGAAGCAAAGGCAACCAGGCCGTAACGGGAAACCCGGCCGTAGGTAGGCCTGAGCCCGGTCACCCTGCACAGAGAAGCCGGCTGGCGAATCGAGCCGCCGGTATCTGAACCAAGAGCCAGGGGAGCCATTCCGGCAGCCACGGCCACGGCGGAGCCGCCGCTCGAGCCACCTGGAACCCGGTCCAGGTTCCAGGGATTGCGGGTGGGGAAAAAAGCCGAATTTTCAGTAGAAGAACCCATGGCAAATTCGTCAAGGTTCGTTTTACCCAGGATGGGCATCCCGGCGCTTTTAAGGGCCGTAATGACAGTAGCGTCAAACGGGGGGATGTAATCTTTTAAAATAAGGGAAGCGCAGGTAGTGCGCAAATCCATAGTCGAAATATTATCTTTGACGGCAACCGGAACTCCGGCAAGAGGATGCAGCTGCTCCCCCTGCTGCCTGAAATAGTCTATCCGGCCGGCTGTATCTAAAGCCTGCTCCGCGGTGCGGGTGATGAATGCTTTCAGGTGGGGATCAACCTGATCAATCCTTTCCAGGAAGCTTGTAGTAACTTCTACCGCACTTACTTCCCGGGACTGCAGCATCCGGCTCAATTCGGAGGCAGTTTTTTCATAAAGGTTCATGTAATACCTCGCTTCCGGTTGGGTTATATTTCAAAACGCGCCACCCTGTTTTCCGCTATTCTTGCTCCTCTTCCGAAAGGGTAATCCTGGGGACCCTGACGAAACCCTCTTTTCGCCGCGGGGCGTTCTGCAGTGCTCTTTCAAGGGGCAGGGAAGGCCTGACCCGGTCTTCCCTTAACACTGCCGGCAATTCCGTTACATGCGAGGTGGGTTCAATGCCGGTGGTGTCAAGCTCCTGGATGCGGCGGGCATTCTCCAGGATATCGCTAAGCTGGCCGGCCATGTGCTCTTTTTCTTCCGGTTCCAGGAAAAGGCGGGCCAGGCGGGCCACGTAATCAACTTCTCTGACAAAATCAGCGGGCATAAATACCAGCCTCCGGTTATTATTAAATTTCACCTGTCTGAAGATAACGGACCGGCTTGATAAGCCGGTTAGGTAAGTCAATTCAGGACCGGAAATAGCTTGTGTTAACCGGTCCCGGGCGTTTCTGGCGGTTCTGCCGTTCACTGCAGCGTTTTTTCAGAACATGAACAAGTATTTTAAGGCTTAAATATCACAGGACTAATTTTAATCTATCTAGATATACCAGTCAAGTTACAGAGAAGTTACAGGACCGTTATAACTCGATCTTGTGCTATAATGAACCGGTAGGACCGCAATCAGTTCAAACAGGCGGCATAATCTGTGGAGGCAACGCAGCCGGCATGCGGGAAATCAGGCAAATCGTGGATAATAAATTCGATCTGGCGGTAGTCGGCGGCGGCCCGGCAGGCTCATTAATAGCCGCCCTGGCGGCAGAAGAAGGGTTTTCAACTGTCGTCCTGGAGCAAAGAATAATGCCCCGCTCCAAACCATGCGGCGGCTTTATTTCTGCCAGGGCCCTTTCTCTTTTGCCACCGGATTTGGATCCTGACAGGGGGCCGGGAGAAAACGTTCACACCCTCCGGGTGATCAAAAGCGCCCGTAGTTTTACCTATTGCTCCCCTGGGCGCCTGGGCCTGCTGGTTAAAAGAGAGCATTTTGATCACTTCCTGCTTCGCCAAGCTGCGGGAAAGGGAGCCAGAATCCTTGAAGGATTCACCCTGCGGGACTTAAAAGAACCGGGCTGTTTTTCCGGCCACGTGGATTGTTACCGGCTGGAGGCGGCAGAAGAAAAAACCACCAATATTTTTGCACGCTATGTTGTTGGAGCCGATGGAGCCCTGGGGCGATGCGGATTCCTGGGCGGCCTGCGCAAAACAGGGATAAACCCCTGCGCCCGCGGCCTCAGTGAACTGGTCGAAACAGGAACCGGGCATGCTGTTGGGAAAGATAAAGCGGGAACCCTGGAGTTTTATCCTCTGCCCGGACTGGGCGGGATGGGATGGTCTTTTTACGGCAGCGGATGGGTCAACCGGGGGGTAGGCGGCCTTTTTGGTCCCGGACTGCTAAAAAAAGCCTACAGGGAATTGTTTGCCGGAGAATTGCCCGGAAGCGGGCCGTCCTGGTGGCCGCTGCCCTTTCTGGGACCGCTAAAAAAAGCAGGCCGCAAGAACCTGCTTCTAATCGGAGATGCCGCCGGCCTTGTGGAACCTTTTTCCGGGGAAGGTCTTTTTAACGCTTTTAAAAGCGCTCTATTAGCTTTCTACGCCCTTAAAAAAGCCGAACAGTTAGAACTGGAAGCCGGCGGCATTTACAATCGCTTATATCAAAAACACTTTAAATCAGCCTTCTTGCCCACACTCATTGGGGCCTTTGCCCTGCACAGCCGGGCGGTCCTAAATCCGGCCTCATTACCCCGCCATATGGCCAGCTTGATGAATAACCAGCTCTCTTTCACCCGGCAGTTCAAACCCTGGACTTGATCCTCCGCAAAGCCAACTTTTCAGCAGCTTAAAAATTAGCCGTTGAAAACCGTATCGTGCTGTTAGCTCCCGGTGCCGGCAGCGCCGATTTTATTAATTTAGCAGGCGGATGATACTCGGGTTGGCCTTGATGGCCGAGATATCAGTAACCTTTTCCAGGGCCCGGCGAAAAGCATCTTCCCTGGCTTCATGGGTTACCAGGACAACTTCAGCCAGATCGCCCACCCTTCGTTTCTGGATAACCATGTCCAGGCTCACTTCTTCATCGGCAAAGGCATTGGCCAGGGAGGCAAAAACGCCGGCCCGATCTTCAACCAGGTAGCGCAAATAAAAACGCGCTTCCAGGGCCCCGATGGGCACAAAGCCGGTTTCCTGCAGTTCGCTTTCAACTACTCCATTGGCAACATTAAAACGTATACAGCGAGCCGCTTCAACCACATCGGATAATATGGCGGCAGCAGTGGGCATGGCGCCGGCTCCGGGCCCGTAAAACATTAGCTCTTTCGCCGCCTCGCTTTCAATAAATACGGCATTTAACTCGTTCAAAACCGAAGACAGGGGATGTTCTAAGGGCACCAGGGCCGGATGGACCCTTAAAGCCAGCCCTTCCGGTAGATCTTCACCAATGGCCAGTAGTTTTACGCTATAGCCGATTTCCCGGGCATAAGAAATGTCTTCATAGGTAACGCCTTTTATTCCTTCGATGTGGACCTGGTCAAAATCGGCTTTTTTGCCGAAAGCCAGGTTGGCCATAATAACCAGCTTATAGGCGGCATCAAGACCTTCAACATCATTGGTAGGATCAGACTCGGCAAAACCGAGCCTTTGCGCTTCGGATAAAGCATCCTCCAAACTTAAACCATCCTGGTCCATACGGGTAAAAATATAATTGGTAGTTCCGTTGACAATACCGAGTACCCGGCTGACCCGATCGGCAACCAGGCTGTGCTTGAGGGGCCGAATCAAGGGAATGCCCCCGCCAACACTGGCTTCGTAAAATATGTTTACCTTGTTTCGGCGGGCCAGGCGGATCAGTTCCTGGCCGTGGCGGGCCATCAAGTCCTTATTGGCCGTAACTACATACTTTCCGTTTTCAATAGCCCGGGCAATTAAGCTGCGAGCCGGCTCAATCCCGCCGATCAGTTCGATTACGATGTCAATATCCGGATCTTCCAGAATTTCCGAAGCATCCGTGCAAAGCTTTTCTTTTTCCAGGTCGAGACCCTGCAAGCGATCCCGGTCGCGGTCGGCCACTTTTGCCATCATTACTGCAAAGTCAACTTTATTGTTGATCGCGCTGCCGTTGCGCAGGTAAAGATCGACCACGCCTTTACCAATTGTCCCTGCGCCCACCAGGCCTACTTTTACGATTTTTTCTGCCATTTGCCCTTCCACTCCCCCTTATCCAGTTGTCGAAGCAGCTTTCCTGTTTTTATTCATAGATCTTTTCATCTTCCTGATCTGCTTCTGCTGCGTCAAGTTCTATGTCGCGACCCTTAAAACCTTCTTTTGCCAGCTCCCGGTAATATTCATGCTGGATGATCAAATCCATAATTTCGTTGGTCCCCGTCCAGATCATGATCAGGCGGACATCGCGAAGCATTTTTTCAATGGGATAAACATTTGTATAACCGATGCCTCCCATGACCTGCATGGCATGGTTGACCACCTGCCAGGCGTTTTCGGTAGCCACTTTCTTGGCCTCCGATACAAGCCTCCTGGAACGACCCGGCGGGTCGCCGGCATCTACGGAGCGGGCAGCTAAATAGACTATGCCCCTGGCCGTATCAAGGGCCGTAACGCTGTCGGCCACCTTGAAGCTGACCCCCTGGAAACTCTTGATCTCCTGCCCAAAAGCTTTGCGCCGGGTGCTGTAGCGGGCGGCCACTTCCAGGGTGGCCCGGCCCATCCCGATTGCCCCCCCGGCGCTGGTCATCCTCTCCGGGATCATCATCTGGTAAAATATAGCGGCCCCGTTATTTTCTTCTCCCAGCAGGTTTTCCGCCGGGACCCGGGCTTCCTTAAAAACAAGCCTCCCCGTCCCGCCGCCGCGGGTACCCATCAAGCCGTAAAGGTATTCCGCCTTGACCTCCGGGGAGCGGTCAACTATAAAGGCGCTGATCGATTTATGAGCGGGGGCATCCGGATCGGTTTTAGCGTAAACCATAAAATAGTCGGCTCCTTCAGATCCAACTACAAACCGCTTTTGCCCGTTAATCACATAATGATCTCCCTCTTTCCTGG
>PWFM01000157.1 GCA_003553895.1 Syntrophomonadaceae bacterium
GACCGAGGAATTGCCCCACGGGTATGAGACCATGGTGGGCGAGCGCGGTGTGCGGCTATCGGGGGGGCAGCGGCAGAGGATCGGTATCGCCCGCGCCCTCTATTACGATCCCTCCATTTTAGTGTTCGATGAGGCCACCAGCGCTCTGGATAATCTGACGGAACGCGCGGTGATCGATGCCGTGCACAATCTATCCGGCGCGAAAACGATCATCATGATCGCGCATCGACTGACGACCGTGCAGCGGTGCAACGAGATCATCCTGCTGAAAGAGGGGGCGGTTGCCGCGCAGGGTAGTTACGAAAAACTCATCGAGGACAGCGAGGCGTTCCAGAGACTGGCCTCTGCTGCCGCCTGATTGGCATCGAATTGGCTTTCGAAACGACGAGGTTGTAGATGCTGTGCGGGGCGTTGCTGTCGAGGTGCCGAGCTTGGCCCCGTGCCTGAGTCCGTGTTCCAGGTGGTTACTGGCCGCGGTGCGCGCGGATAAGTTGCGCAGTGCCGGAGCCGATGGTCTGGGTGCGGTTTGGGGGTGGGGCAGTCCGCTTCAGGGTTACCGGCGATTTTCCGCGATTGATGCCCGCCCGGTCATGTACCGAGATCTTGGCAGAGTCTCTGAAATGGCGCCGGCCCGCTCGGAAGAGCAAAGGGATCAGACGGGGGTAGGCAACAATGAAGATATCGGTCGTGATGCCATGTCATAACAATGGGGCGGTCTTGGAGCATGCGCTGGACAGCGTCGCAGCGCAGGCTTACGCGGCGCACGAACTGATCGTGGTCGACGATGCGTCGAGCGATGATTCGGCTGACCGCGCCGGACGGCATCCGGCCGTAACGTGCGTGATTCGCGCGAACTACCGCAATGCGGCGGCGGCGCGTAACGAGGGAATCGCTCGGGCGACCGGCGACTGGATCGCGTTTCTGGACGCGGACAACCGGTGGCACACTGACCATTTGAGTCGAGCGGCCGCGCTGTTGGCGGGCGGGACCGATTGTCTGTTCGTGGCTCCACCGTTGGCTTCCGGCCGGCCCATGGAACGGACCGAAAAACGCGAGGGGTGCCCCGCGATTGACGATGTAACGGGTTTGACCCAGGAAGCGTTTGTGCAATGGCGCTTGCGCCGCGGCTGGGGCTTCCCCACGTCGGGTCTGGTTGCCTTGCGGCATCGGTTGACCGAGGTCGGCGGGTTTAATGTCGAACAGCACAGGCGGCATGATTTTGAGTTGGTGATGCGACTGATCGTGGGACATACGTGGTGCGCCACGCCATGGGCTACATGGTGGTCGCGGCCGCCGCGCGGGAACGACATCTCGGCCGACGGGCCACGGTGTGCCTATTTTGCGCTACGGGCGCTGACCTTGAACCGTGGGGCCTATCACGGCAAGGCGTATGATCGTCTCCTTAGGCAAGAGGCTCGCAAGGCTTGGGCGATGGCCCTGCGCAGCGGCAACGCGGATCTGCTACGTGACGCGGCGAGTTTGGCTAAGCCATACCTGCCGCTCTTCGAACGCACGGTCTTTGGCATCATGAATCTGGTTCCAAAGCGCCTCCGTCACCGATGGGGCTACTAAAGCGTGCTTGCCTTGATCAACCTCCTGGCGGCATAAGTGGTAGTCGCCCCCCGCTGTGTAAAAGGATTTCCAGGGCGCACGGCCTATCCTGCAATGCCAAAATGGGGTCCAAGTGCGCGCAATCCTCACTCGCATGATCCAGTTTTTGAGGCGAATCCGGGCCATTCGCCCATATTGGCGTGGCCGGCGACGAAGGGTCCAGGCGGCTGCGGAGGATTTGAAGCCGGGCATTTACCTTACCTGCGATGACCACGGCTTTGTGTGGAGGCACTGGACGGCTCGCCTACCCGAGCATCTGGTGGAATCGCACATCCGCAACGGATCGAATGAAAACGCCCGCCTCTTTGACGTGGTCCGATTGTTGCGGCTCTGGGTGAAGCATATCTTCACCGCGGGAGCCGGGCTCCTGCGGGTCCGTTCCGACGGCAATTTCGCCATCGCGGTTGTGTCGCGGGATGGAACGCTGATTCTGCTTGACGCTGGCTCCGGCAGCGTCAAGCGGTTAGCGGAGCGGCCCATCTATACTACAGAGTACATCGGGCTTCGCTCAGCCCTCGCGAGTCACGTACCCTGTTCCGCATTCACGGTCGACGAGCCCGGCGTGGTCCTTACAGAAGAGTTCGTTCACGGGACAATCTACGAGACGCTCGGCGCATCCGATAAGCGGGCGATGACCCGGGTCCTTCTCCAGAATTTCTCTCGACTCGTCGCCGATCAGGGGGTCTGGCACTCCGTGGAGACCCTTGGACGGGTTCGGGCGGCCTTTGCGGGGCGCGACTTGCCCGAGACCTTGCGGATGGAGTCCTGGTTTGCGCGTACCCTTGAGCGGTCGAAGCGCTGGCCATTAGTCCCGGCCCACGGAGATCTGCACTCGGCTAACATCATCGTCCGCGAGAGCGTGCCGGTGCTGATCGACCTCGCTGGGATCGACAAGCCACTCGGGCTCTGTCTATCGATGCGACCATTCTGGTACGACGCCATCACGGTCATAGTCTCACCGGCGGTCGCGGATCTGTTTCAAGATTTCCTGGAAGGCCATTTCGACGATGAATTTACGAGCCTGTACGTTCGTGCTGGATGCGATTTCGATCCGGGCGAGGTCATCGACACGCTGCGTACATGGGTCCTACTCCGCGCCTTCGAGAAACAGGAGCAGCTTGGCCCCGAAGCAGACGACCGTCTCGTTCAAATGGCGCTACGGTTATGGGACGACATTTCTGCTCGTCTGTTCGATTTTTCGTTCCGTCAGTGGGACGGTACAGTTCGTTCCATTAATAACCAACGGACAGGATAAGCCATCTTGGCATCCCCGAAAGCCGCAGCGGCCGGTGGAGAAAGCGCGCACCTGCGACAGCCTCCCTCATCAGGACCGGGCGGGAGCCAGTGTGCCGGGGGGGTGTGAAGATCGTGTACTTGCTAATCTCCTCTGCTGCCTAATGCCCCCTGAAAGACGAGTAGCCAAGGAAGGAGCGTGATGTAACGATGAATATTCGCGCTCGATCCTTTCGGTCGTGCTCCGGCACTCTTCATTATTTGCAGAGGTTTTTGGTGGCGGACTTTTCGTCAAAAGTTAGATGGCGCATGAGGTACGACCGATCGCAACATTTGGTGACCATGCAGGACAAATTCCTCCTAAGAGAGTATGCAGAAAAGCGCGCTGTCGGCATGGCGCCTTTGCTCTTCGTGGGGGAAAGAGCAGAAGAAATTCCGTTCAAGGAGTTACCCGATCACTGCATGATTAAAGCAAGTCATGGCTGCGGCTGGAATATAGTTAGGAGAAATCGCGAGTACTACTATTTTGGCGACGGTTCTAATTTTGAATGCATTGACTTTAGGGACAAAAGGGGGCATGGCCTGAAGGGGGCGAAGAGATTGGATGAAGGTGAGGTGCTACGCCTCTGCAGTGGGTGGCTACAGAAAAAATACTCGACCGATGAGTGGGCTTACCACCAGATGCGCCCGCGAGTCTTGATTGAAGAACTCCTATTTCCGCACTCTGGAAAAGAACTGTTGGACTATCGGTTTTACACCTTTGATGGGGAGGTTGCTGTCATCAATGTCGGGTCGCCGGGATACAGAGCAGAAAAGTTAAATGTCTTCTTTCTCCCAGACTGGACGCTAGTGCCTCTTGGCTGCAATGCAGAGGCCTTGCCAAAACCGCTTCCACCTAGGCCGGAATCATTGCAGGCTATGATCGATGCCGCTAGGCGCTTAGGCAAGGATATAGATTTCGCAAGGATTGACTTTTATGAAACCAAAAAGGGGTTTTTTTTGGGCGAAATGACCGCATATCCTGAAGGCGGAAAACGGCTGTCACCGACAAGCTGCAGTTGTTTTAACATTTGGTTAGGAAAACAATGGAGACTGAAGCCAGCAAGAGAGCTACATGTATGGATATGCAATATCGGTTTCCTTGTCGGAAGGCGTTTGCGGAGAGTGTTGCGGGCATTGGAATGCTGATTGCAGTGTCAAACGTCCCTTGGTCTTTGTGGCGCAAATGGTTGTGTGGTATTTGTATGCGCATTAACTGCAATGAGATTCGGAACTAGAAAAGCCGCGATGTAATCGAGGTGATTGTGAGCGGGCTGCGGGTGCAGTCACGGGGAGGCGCAAGTCTGCAGCGAGGGTGGGCCCGCTGGTTGGATTGTTTCGGCGCCTTGTGTTTTTCCGATGAGAAGCCACTTGTTCTTGGGGGCGTGTTTTGAATTCCTGTACGCACGAAAAGTCGTTGGGGGGCGCAGCGCAGCCAAAGCGGATTGTGCGCCTGCTCGTCGCGTGTCCTGCCTTTGGTGTCAGCAGCGAGCCGTGGATTGTACGCCAGGTCGTCGGCTTCAAATCGGTTGATTTGGAGGTGATCTGTTGGAGATTCGACAAGGCCGCCAATCCGACGGACATGGCCAAATTCCCCATAACGGAACTCCCTTTCAATCTCGGGGCGACAGCTGGGATACGGCGTTGGGTTGAAAGGTTGTATCGCGCGCCAAGTGGCAATTTCGCACGCGGAAGCCGCGATGAAGAGTGGTGCCTTGAACAACTTTTGGATCGTGTTCGGCCCGACGTTGTGCTGGCGCACTTTGGACACGTGGGGCTGCGATTGTTGCCAATTACTTCGCGTCGAGGCGTTCCACTGGTGTTGCACGTTCACGGTGCGGACGTTTCGTCAAGGCTTGCGCGTGATCGTTGGTATCGGTGGAGTTTGAAACGGTCCCTGCCACGGTTCAGCGCAGTTGTGGTTGTCGGTAGTCACCAACGCGAATGGGTCAGCAAGCAGGGGGTAGCGGAACATCGATTGCACCTGATCCCTTGTGGGGTTCCAGTAGCGCGGTTCTCACCCCAGCGCCGGTCCAAGCGGGAGGGGGTTCGTTTCATCACCGTCTGTCGTCTGGTGCCGCAGAAAGGTGTGGCTCAGTGCATCGATGCTTTTGTTCGTGTGCACCGAGAATTTGAGCACTCAACGCTTGACGTTATTGGCGATGGGCCGGAGCGCTCGCGCCTCGAAGCATTGGCAGCGGACTATGGCCTGTGCGATGCCGTTACGTTCACCGGACCGCTGAACAGTCAGGAGGTGCGCGATCGTCTGCAAGAAGCGGATGTGTTTGTTCAGCATTCTCTCACCCATGCCAGCGGCTGGGTCGAAGGTTTCGGGGTGTCAATCGCTGAAGCGGCCAGCATGGCCTTACCCGTCGTGGTGACGCGCAGTGGGGGCATCCCGGACCAGGTCATCGATGGGGTGACTGGTTATCTTGTCGAAGAGCGCGACGTTCGCGCCATGGCCCGGGCGATGCGGCGCCTCGCGGGCTCGCAAGAACAGC
>PWFM01000158.1 GCA_003553895.1 Syntrophomonadaceae bacterium
GGGCTAGATCATTTCATAAACCTGGTACATGGGGGTAAGGATAGAGAAAACAAGCAGGCCGATGAAGAAACCGACGATTAACAGCAAAACCGGTTCCAGGATCGTGCTCAGGCGTTCCACTACGTAGGCTACTTCTTTTTCATAGTAAAGGGCCGTGCTGTTAAGGGTGTGTTCGATAGCTCCTGTTTCTTCACCGACCCGAACCATTTCAGTGAGCAGGTCGGGAAAGTATTTTTCTTTTTGCATGGCTCCGGCCAAACTTTCACCCTGGTTTAAGGCCTGGCCAATTTTTGCCAGAGAGCCTGCGAGGATGGTATTGCCGATGACCTGATCTGTAAGCTCCAGGGCGCGGTGGAGGCCGATCCCGCTTCCCAGCAGGGCGGACATGGTCCGGGCAAAGCGGGCGGCGCTGGTTTGAGTATAGATTTTCCCGAAAAAAGGCAGATGCAGGCGCAGGCGGTCGATTTTACGCCTGCCTTTTTCTGTTTTGGAGAGGTAGAGGCCGCCTGTGATAATCAGGATCAGGATAATAGGGATAAGGAGCCGGTAGCGGGAAATTATTGCGGCAAAGGCGAGCAGGAGGCGGGTGTGCAGGGGCAGTTCCATGCCCATGGAGTGAAAAATACCGGCAAACTGGGGCAGGACGAAAAGGACCATAATGCCTATGACGACCAGGGAGACCAGGACGATAAATACCGGGTAGAGGGTGGCCGAACGGATTTTTTCGGCAAAGTCATGCTGTTTTTCAAAATGATCGGCCGTTTTTTCCATGATGGCCTCCAGCTGCCCGCTCGCTTCCCCGGCTTCGACCATACTGATCATGATCGGCGGAAAAGCTTGCTCGCTCTGCTGCAGGGCGGAAGCAAGGCTTGCCCCTCTTTCCAGGTCCAGGGCCGCTTTTTCAATCTGCTTCTGTAAAGAGGCGAGCTCTTTTTGAGCGGCCAGGATCCGGAGGCAGTGCAGGATACCGATTCCCGCCTGCAGCATGGTAGCCAGCTGCCTGCAAAATATCATCAGATCCCGGCTGGAGTAGGAACGATAGCCAAGCTTGTAAAGAGCTTGCCAAAATCTTTTTTTAAGGGCAACCTGTACGGGGTTTAGTTTTTTTAGATCCAATAGAACCAGGTTGCGCCTCTGCAGCATTTCCAGGGCTTCACTGCGGGTGGCGGCAGATATTTCGGCCTGGATTTTTTTACCGTGCCAGTCCCTGGCGGTGAAGCGGTAATGATCGCTCATGCAAATTCCTCCCGGCGGTCTTTTAATCACAGGTCCTGTCTTTCCGGATCAGGCGGGCCGGGGAGCGGTTCCAGCTGGTCCGGATCGACAAATAACAGTTCCAGCTCCAGGTCGAGCAGAACTTCTCCCTCGGCTGAGTAGGCCCAGGTCAGGGAATCAAAAACCAGGAAATGGGGCAGGGTTGTTAACCGGCCCAGGAAAGCTTCAGCAGCAGCCGGAGGGCCGGCGATGCTAAGTTCAACTACAAGCAGGCCGTGGTTATCAAGAAATCTCTTTTCTCCCGCCTGCAGGCGGCGCAGTTCAAGCGGAAAACTTTTGATTGTTTTTTCCAGTTCCACCAGGGCAAAGGGCAGTTCTTTTTCCAGGGGAACCATAGTTTCCAGGCGCTCTTTTTCAGCGGCCAGCAGTTCCCATTCCGCCCTGATCGGATCTGCTTCGGCCACTAAAGCGGTCAGTTCTGCCTTTTCGCTTTGCTTTAACAATAACTGCTCTCTCAACAGCCCGGTTTCCTTAAACAGGCTGACAGAAACCGGGTTGAACAGGGCCAGGATGATCAGGCCGGCAATTATGATCAAGAAAAGCCGCCTGCCGGACCCGGGTTTTTCTTTCTGCAAAGCTTTCATTCAAGCTGATCCCCCTTTTTTAAGCCGGAGGCGTTAATCGCAAAGCGGTAATCCCCGTCAACGTCTAAGCTTAAGGCCGTCACTTCCGCAGAAGATATGTGATTCCAGGCCTCCAGGGCCGAGTTGAAAGCAGCGATCTCCTGCAGGTCACGGCCCCGGCCTTTTAAAAAAAGATCTCCGGACCTGTCTGCGATGGCGCGCTCCACTGTTAGGTTATGGGCCCGGGCCAGCTGCCTTGCCTCCAGCAGGCGTTCCGGGACCGGTTCTGCAGCTAAAAGCAGTTCTTGTTCCAGCCCGGCTCTGGTTTTCAAAAGGGCGCTTTCTTCAAGCAAGGCAAAAAGGGGCTGGACTTCTTCCCTGAGCGCCTGCACGGTGGCCGTCTCTTTTTCCAGCTCCCGCTGTAAATAGCCGTGGTAATAATGAGTGCCGTAAAGAAAGACGGCCAGCAGAAGCATGCCCAGCGCTACCAGCAACTTTTTTAGCAGGGCGGCGCTAAAGGGGCGGTTTGCGGCGATGAACTCCGGGGAGCGCAGGTCTATTTCAGTTTTCAGCGCAACCACCCCCTGATGGCCAGGCCGTGGGCGGTAGCGAACAGGGGTGTTAGCTCGCCGCGGCGCCCGGATTTTTTTTCAAGAGGCTGCGCCCCGTTGGCCCGGAAGGGATCAAAAAAGGAGAGCGCCAGGTCCAGGTTTTGCTGCAAATAGGAAGCCAGGCCCGGTATGAGCAGGCCCCCGCCGCTTAAGGCCATGGCCGCCGGTTTTAGGGAAGCTTCCCGGTTTAAATCAGACCAGTAGGCCAGCGATTCGACAACGCCGTGGAGCAGCTTCTCTGCTTCAGCCAGCAGCCCTTTTTCTGAAAGGCCGCGCCGGTCATAAACGAGGCGCAGGGCTTCACTCAGATCGCTTTTTCCTTCGGTGCCTGCTGCCCGGCAGAAGTGATAGATCCCCGGGTGCAGAAAGCGGTGGTAGCCGTAGGAACCGTTAACTATCATCAGCAGTGTTGTTGCGCTGTAGCCGCAATCAAGATAGAGGCGGCAGTCAGCTGCCTTACTTTCTTCTAAAAGAGGATGTCCTGCAATGGAGCGCAGCCAGGCCGTGGCCGGCGGTTCCAGGGATAGAGGTTTGAAACCGGCCTGTAAAGCCAGGCTTGTATACTGGTTGGCCGTTTCTTTTAAGGTGGCGGCAAGCAGATATTTTTGAACCCCGTCGGAGCCAGGATCGACAGGCATATAGCTGATAACCGCATCTTCGGGGTTAAAGGGCAGGTGTTTGCGGGCCTCCCAGAATATTGCCTGCTTCAATTCCCCTTTTTTTAGCGGGGGCAGGGTCAGCATGCGCATGTAACAGGCCCGGCTGTCCATGGAGAGGCAGACCTTCCTGCCGCGCCACTGCTTGACCCGGGCCGCCTGTTGGAGCGGTTTAATTAAAAGATCAGCTTTGCTGATATGGCCGTTAGTGAACGCTTCCCGGGGGGTGGGGAAATGGCTCCTGGCCTGTGTCCTAAGTTGTCCTCGCCGGTTTTTTAGCTGCAGCATTTTGATCCGTCCGCTGCCGAAATCGATAGCGATCGGGGAGTATTTCCCCCTGGTGCGGCAGGGAGCCAAACTGGCGGCTTCGGTTGATCTGTTTTTTGCTATCGCTGTTCACCCTCCTTGCTCTCTAGTAGACGGTTATCCTGGAAACGTCAGTGATGGGGAAAGATTTTGTACCACCTGAGGACAGTGACCCGACCCTGTTCGTCTTTTTTCAGGGCGATACTCCCGACCTTGCTGTGTTCACCAAGGGTGCCGGCGCAGCGGACAAAGCGGACAGAATCGTCTCCTTCGTAATATTCCTGGCCTTCTTCATCATGGCCCTCCGCTTTGTAGTGTTCGTATTCATCGGAAAAGAAAATCGTGAAAACCCCTTCTTCAATCGAACCGGTCAGTTCGCCGGTGTAATAAAAATCTTCCCGGAGTACGGCCAGGCCCGTTTCCAGGCCCCCTTCCACGATGTAAAGGAGGCGGATGTCGCTGGAGTGATAGCCGGCAATCAACTTCTCGTTTGCGGCAAAGCCGAGCACGGCCACACCAAGCAGCATCAGCAGGGCCGTAAAAACCAGGACCAGGGCCAGGGCCATCCCTTCGGCCCGGTTAAAGAGGAACGCCACTTTTTCAATCCGCATTGTTCTCGCTGTCCGCGCCATTTTCAACCGCCTCCCCGTTGGTATGATGCGGCTGGAAATTGCGCGGTTTGACCGCTCCGGAGAGAGCGGTCGCGCTCGACCCTTCGCCCGCTTCAACAGTAATATGAACAGTGCCATCTTCATCTATTATAAACTCCAGTCTGCTTAAGCCCAGGGCCACGACAGTGGTGTTTCGAATATTGTTGCTATTATTCCAGCGGAGATCGAAATTAAGCTGGGTCCCGCTGAGGCGGAAGCTGTGCCTGGTTGATATCCCTTCAACGTAGGTGCGGAAATAGATCATCTCGGCGGGCAGGCCGGTAGATCCCTTTTCCGGATCGACGCTGTATTTAACCAGGTGGGCATATTGCAGCTCCCTGATCATCTTATCCATGGCGATGCGGGCCGATTGCTGGTATTCCATCTGCCTGATACTGTGATTCCAGTTTTGCAGGCCGGAAAAATAGAACGAATAGAGGGCGGTTATGACCAGGCCGAGCAAAGCAAAGGCGACCACCATTTCAATCAGGGTAAAACCATTTTCCTGGCTCTTTAAAGGGCCTTTTGCCGTGATCTTCACCTCCGGGCCAGCCTGCTTTCCAGGCTTGCCGAGATTTCCCTTTTCCACCCGGTCCGGTAAACGGAAACCTTCAGGCAAAGCACTTCTGCGCCGGGAGGCAATGACTCATTCTCGGGATCGAGCAGCGTCACTTCAGTTACCCGCCGGAAATGAGGGTGCCCGGGGATCTCTTCTTCGATACAGGAGGGGCTGCCGGGGCCTGCCAGGTAGAAGGCATAGGTTTCTTCGTAACCCCAGGCCTTCAGAGTCTCCATTTTTTCGCGGCACAGGTTGACGGCAGAGCTTTTTATTCCCGCCTCGGCGATAGATGTAAAACTGCCGGTAAAAAGCGCCAGCAGGGGCGCCGCTACCAGGCCCAGGATCGTAATCGCCACCAGCAGTTCGATATAGGTGTAACCACAAACACTGCCTGGAACCTTTTTTTGCACAGCCGTGTTCCTTTTCGCTATTATTATTGTTCATATGGCACCGGCCCAAAGCCGGCCATAAAAAGTGGCATAAATAATCTTATAACAAGCCGGTGTACCAATCCCAAATTTGCTCACCCCAGAAAACCTGGATCAGGGCGGCCAGGGATAAAAATGGGGCAAAAGGCAAAGGGTCTTTCCTGGTCAATTTGCCGGTGAGCATAAAAATAATGCCGGTTATCGCCCCCAGCAGAAATCCAAACATGAGGACAACCGCAGTGCCGCGCAGGCCAACATAGAGGCCGATCAGGGCCATTAGCTTAATATCGCCGGCCCCCATGCCGCCCCGGCTAAC
>PWFM01000202.1 GCA_003553895.1 Syntrophomonadaceae bacterium
CGAACAAAAATATGAATTGCAGCTGTAACCTTTTCGAGTCCTGCGGTTAATACTTTTCCACCTGCTTTTAGTTTCAGCCTCTTTCAACTATTCCCAGGGGCAGCTTTTTATAAACATTCCCAATATATGCATCTTTTCACTTCAGCGGCAGGTATTTTTTCGGCAACGTAGAAATATCATATAATTCCAACAAACTGGCCGGGTACAGTAAATTGCGCAGACTAAACCCCGCCGGTGGCTGTTTTCACTGTGTTTTAAGAGAGCAGTAAAAAATAAATACTCGCTGGAGGTGTAAAAATGTTTAAGAACCGGGAAAAAATCATGGCCAGGGTAGCGGAGATGCCTAAAGGAGATAAGTCGCCATCAAATCGCTACTGGTGCCTGACCTGCAAGATGCTTTTTTCCATGGAAGATCAGGTCTGTCCTTATATGTCCAAGGTTTGTATAAACAGCCCGATTCCGGTGGAGCAGAGTGGCCCGGAGTCCACGATCAGCCTGGAGAAAATCGGCCTTTTTTACCCGAAGCTTCCCCATAAAGTGCTTGCTTTCCTGGCAAAAGGCGATCCTGGTGAAATTGCCGCCAGGTGGGTGGATGTATATTTTGACTTCCTGGATCAATGGGGTTTCCAATACAAACATGAACCGCTGCAAGCTGTTAAGAGCTTTATTATTACTGTAGCGGGCAGTGAAACGGGGCAGCGGATTCGTTCAGGAGAAATTACTTTGGTGCTGACCGACCTGGAAAAAGTATGGGATAAAGATGTTTTCTTCAAGATTTTAGAACAGGCCCTGGATCTCTTAAAAGAAAAGCTTTCCCTGGATCAGAAGATAACCCTGGACAGTTTAGAAATACTGGGGGATATGGATACAGGTAAGTACTATTGCCCGATGTGCAGCAAGTTTTTTGAATTCTCGACCCAGAAAGATTCGATCACCTGCCCCCTGATGGCCCAAAAATGTATGGCGGTCCCAACCAACATCAATAACATCAAGTACAAGCTTGAGCACCTGGTCCGGGTTTATGAATATACCCCGGATATTTATAAGAGGCTGGCTGAAGCTCTTGATCCACAGCCCGGAGCAAAAGATTACCTGCGAAAACTGCTGGAAGAAGAATGGTTATTTGAAGTGGAGGAAAAGCAGCTTGATGACTTATGTCAGTTGCTCGGAGTTAGGAGCTCGTAACAGTGGTGTTAAACTTCAAAACAACGGGTTTGCTTATAAGCCCGGTGGGAAATCGAAGGATTAATTATATCAGAGGAGGTTAATAATGGGAGGTATGTACAAAGTAGGTGTCGTAGGCGCCGGCAATATGGGCAGTGGAGTGGCCCAGAAAATGGCCCAGGAAGGCCTTGATGTCAAACTGGTCGATATTGCGGATGAATTCCTGCAAAAAGGCCTGGACAACATCAAACAGACCCTGCAGCAGGGAGTGGAAAGGAAGATCTTTACCGAGGAGCAGGTAAAAGATATCCTTTCCAGGGTTACGGGTTCGACCAGTCTGGAAGATCTGGCTGACCGGGACCTGGTTCTGGAGGCGGTTTTTGAGAACGAAAAAGTTAAAGGGGAAGTTTTTAGTTCCCTGGACGGGATTTGTTCTCCAGATACAGTCCTGGCCACCAACACATCCAGTTTTCGAGTGATGGATCTGGCCGCTTATACCAGCTACCAAGACCGGGTTATTGGGATGCACTATTTCTACCATCCGGCCATGAACCGGCTCCTGGAAATTGTCTGCCATGAGGGGACCAGCGAAGAAACACTTCAAAAGGCGCTTATGATCAGCAAATTGCACGGCAAAACAGCCATTGTGGTCAAGGATTCTCCGGGTTTTGCAGTCAACCGATTCTTTATTCCCTGGTATGTCGAAGCAATCCGTATACTTGAAGAAGGAGCAGCCAATATTCCCACCATTGAGGAGGCAGCCAAGAATGCTTTTAAAATCGGTATGGGCCCCTTTGAACTGATCAATGTTACCGGGGTGCCCATTGCCTATCATTCTGCCGTTGTCCTTGGTAAAGAGATCGGACCTTTTTACGATGCTCCCGAGCTTTTGCGCAAACAGTTTGATTCGAAACAAAACTGGGACTTAAGCGGCGAAGTGGAAAAAGACAAGTTCCAGTTAATTACTGATCGTCTATACGCGACGGCAATCGGGGTGGCGGCAGACCTGGTTGAAGAAGAAGTGGCCACGATTGAAGATACAGACCGGGGCGCTAAGCTCGGCCTCCGCTGGCGTTTGGGACCCTTTGAACTGGCCAACCGGATCGGCATCGACGAGGCTTACCGGATTGTTGGTGATATGAGTGAACGTCATCCTGATTTTAAGGTTTCCGCCCTGCTTGAAAGACAAAAGGGAAAAGGAGAGCCCTTTACCTTTAAGTATGTCGACCTGGAAGTCAAGGATAATATAGCCTATATTACTATTAATAGGCCCGAGGCCATGAATGCCCTCAACCCCTCGGTAGTAGACCAGCTGGCCATGGAATTTGAACGGGCGGAAAATGATCCCACCGTGAAAGGAATTGTTTTGCAGGCTGCCGGCAAGGAATTCGTGGCCGGGGCCGATATTGGTTTTTTCGTTAAAAACATCAAAAACGATAATTTTAAGGCCATCTATGAATTTACCCGCCTGGGACATGAACTACTGAAAAAAATCGAGGAGTCTCCCAAGACAACTGTAGCCCTTTTGGACGGTTTATCCCTCGGGGGTGGCAGCGAGCTGGCCCTGGCCTGCCAGGCCATTGTGGCTACTCCCGGGGGCATGTTAGGCTTTCCAGAAACGGGGATTGGCATATATCCCGGCCTGGGCGGCATGTACCGCCTGAGCAGGCATGTTGGGCCTGAACTGGCCAAGTACTATGTTTTTACAGGAAAAACCCTGCGGGCCAGGGATGCATTCGAGCTGGGCATTATTAACAGGCTGGTTGAACTGCCGGAAGTGGAAGGAGCGGTTAAGGAACTCGTTGCAGAAGGGGTGCCTCAAAAGTACAGATCCCGGGAGATTCCCGCCGCCTTTGAGCATTTTAAGGCCGCTTTTTCGGCAGACAACCTTGATAAAATGCTAAAAGGGGAGCCGCTCCAGGGGGTTGATCAAGAATTTGCCTCCAAGACGGCCCGGATGATTTCCAAGAAGGCGCCGCTGGCCCTGAAAATGGCCAATGAACTTATTGATGCCCAGGTGGGTGTGGAAACAGATCAGGCCATAGAAATGGAACTGGGCAAACTGCAGGAGATATTTTCCACCGAGGACGCCCTGGCCGGCCTGCAGGCCCCCCCGGGAAGACCTCCCGAATACCAGGGCCGCTAAAAAGAATAATAAAGCCGGGACAGCTGAATCTTATAGCTGTCCCGGTTAACTGTAAAGCTCTTAACCGGTCTCCGCTGACAGGTGTTTTGTTTCGGTTTAACAGGAGGCATAAATTAGAATATAAACACATAAGGCAAGAGGGCGCCGGGGATTTGTTCTGAAAAGTTAGTAATAGCTAAATAATAACCTGCTTTAGAACGGATTTAAACTGCCCTGATATTATCAATCAAGATATTTGCATCTTCCTGAGCCAATACAGTCTTTTAACCCGGAGTGAACTGGTCTCGGGACTGTTGGGAGGAAAAACAGGAAACAGACAGAATAAGGGGCTATGATGTTTAATAAAAACCTTGACAAATTTAAAGATCGTGAACTTGAAGCTGAATTTATTAAACATGAAAATGCGGCGGCAATTAAATATATCCGTCCTGCGGTTCTGGTCCTGGGAATTTTGTTTTTCCTGTTTATAATTCCCGACTATTACCTGACGGAGAGTATGCGTAATTTTGGGTTAATATTTATGATCAGGGCTACTTTTCTGGCCCTGGTTATTCTGTTGTACCTGCAACTTAAGATTAATCCTAACCGGCATCTTAACCTGCTCTGGATACCGGTCTATGCTTTTATTGCTTCGGCCAGTTTTCTCCTGATCTATTATATTTATGAGTCTCCCAACCTGTTTATCCAGTCTTTTGGTGTTGTTGCGCTGATACTGGTTTTCTTTCACCTTGTCAACCGGTGGCTGCAAGCTTTCCTTATTTCTATATTCCTTGGAAGCGGTTTTATTATAGTTACCCTTACCCGCCCGGAAGAGGTCATTAATTTTGAGCTCCTGGCGGTCAGTATTTACATCGCTCTGGTCATCGTCCTGAGCAGCATCTCCGCATTTCGGATTAATATGTACAAGCGGATGCAGTTTATAAACACCAGGGAACTGCAGCTATTGTCGGAAACAGATTCATTGACTGGTATATATGTGCGTGGCAAATTTGATCAGGAGCTCAGCAAATGGATAGAACTGGCCAATCGTTATGGACACCCTCTTTCGATCATTATGTTTGATATAGACGATTTGAAAAAGGTTAATGACAGGTTGGGGCATCTGGCCGGGGACCGGATTATTTCAACCCTTGCTTCACTCGTCCGGAGGGTACTCAGGAAAACAGATATTTTTGCCCGCTGGGGCGGTGATGAATTTGTAATCCTTCTGCCTAATACAGAAAAGGATCAGGCTTATGAACTGGCGGAACGCATCAGGGATTTAATTGCCGGTCACAGTTTTAAAGCAGTCGGGTTTCTAAGCTGTAGTTTTGGAGTGGAAGAGCTTCGGAAAGGAGATGAACGTAACTCTTTGTTGTCCCGGGTTGATAGGAAGCTTTATGAAGCCAAGGAAAGTGGTAAAAACATAGTAAAATAAAACTGGCTTGCTTAGCTTTCTTCTTCAACTAAAGGAAGGAAGCGGCATCCGCCCAGCGTTTCTTCCGTAATTTTGCCCCGGGCGTCTTTGCTGACGACCATAAGCTGTTGGCCTCTAACGTCGCCGACAGGGATAACCAGTCTGCCACCGTTACCCAGCTGTTCCAGCAGCGCCGGGGGGATCTTTTCTGAGGCGGCCGCTGCCAGGATGCCATCAAAGGGGGCTTCTTCCGGCCAGCCCCTGGTGCCGTCTCCAGTTCTGTAGGTTATATTGTAGTAGCCGAGTTCGCCGAGCAGTGTCGAAGCGGAACGGGAGAGTTTCTCGAAGCGCTCAATAGTGTAGACATGGCCGGCCAGTTCAGCCAGGATAGCAGTCTGGTAACCGGAACCAGTCCCGAGTTCAAGGACTTTCTCATTCCCTTTAAGCCTTAGGGCTTCGGTCATGAGGGCGACGATAAAAGGTTGAGATATGGTCTGTTCATGTTCTATGGGCAGGGGATGATCCTCGTAAGCCAGCGGCCGCTGCTCCGGGCCTACAAACAGGTGCCTGGGAATTTTGTAAAAGGCTTCCAGGATCCTTTCGTCTTTAATACCGCGAGCTTTGATCTGGTTTTCCACCATGTTCTGCCGGAGCCATTCATAACCATTGTTCATCATAATCACGGCTGTTCCTATCCTTTCTTTATATAAAGGTCTCAATTAATAATATATCATTGCTTGTTACCTATATCAATTTTCTCTTCAGTAAACAGCATTTGCCATAATTTGCACATGATATCTTATCCTGTTGTTTGACGGCTTCGCTCAATAACCGCTATAATCATCGCAGGTAATTATCGCCACGCCGATTTTTTTCAACCATAATATATATATGCTCATCTGAAAGGAGTTACTATGGAGGGAAAATCAGTTCAGGAAAGCAAAGCAATGATCATCCAGCAGATGACCCAGGCCGATGCTAACCTGGCCGGGAACGTGCACGGCGGTTCGATCATGAAACTGGTCGACAGCACCGCCGGCATGGTTGCCGCCAGGCATGCTTCAAGCAACGTGGTTACCGCTTCGATAGACAGGCTTGATTTTTACCACCCTGTTTACATCGGCGAACTGCTCAAAATCAGCGCTTCCATAAATTATGCCGGGAAAACTTCAATGGAGATAGGAGCCCGGGTGGAGGCAGAAAATGTCATGTCCGGAGAAGTCAGGCATACCGCTTCGGCCTACCTTACTTTTGTAGCTCTTGATAAGAACCGCGAGCCCAAACAGATCCCTCCGTTAGTTTTACATTCGGAGGAAGAGAAAAGGCGCAACCTTGCCGCGGCAGAAAGACGCAAGATCAGGCTGGCTGAACGGAACCGGGAGAATAATGGGCGGGGTTAGTTTTGGCATATCTCGACCGGGACCAGGCTTGTTAAAACTGCTTTATAAGAACACTACAGCGACGATAGGCAGGATAAGATGACTACTTGAACTAGTTCCGGGTATCCTTTTTTTCCTTAAGTAAGGGGAGGAATTGTTGATGACTGAAACAGTCGATCAAAACCGGGTGCACAAACTTAACCAGCAGGAGCCGCGAGAGGGCCCGATTATATACTGGATGAGCCGGGACCAGAGGGTCGCCGATAACTGGGCTCTTTTGTATGCCCAGGAAATGGCCCTTGAGCGCAGGCAGTCACTGGCAGTTATATTTTGCCTGGTGCCTGAGTTTCTGGGGGCTAACTTACGCCATTACCGGTTTATGCTCAAAGGGCTTGCCGAGGTGGAAATTAATCTTCAGAAGCTGGGCATCGGGTTTTTCCTGCTTGGCGGGGAACCGGGAAGGGAAATCACCCGCTTTTGCCGGAAAGCCCGGGCCGGGGCCCTGGTCGCCGATTTTTCTCCACTGCGCATCAGCCGCGGCTGGAAAACAGCCGTAGTGAAAAACCTTTCGGCGCCCTTCTTCGAGGTTGATGCCCATAACATTGTTCCCTGCCGCCTGGCATCAAGCAAGCAGGAATATGCCGCTTATACATTTCGGCCCAAGATCAAGAAGCTGTTGCCCCGTTACCTGACCGATTATCCCCCACTTAAACCACATCCTCATCCCTTTCCAGCTTTCTCCAGCCTTGCTCAAAATGGTGGGAAAGAGGGGCTGTTAACCGGCTGGCAGGTTGCTGAAGAGGCGTTGAATGTTGAACGCCAGGTACCTGAACAAAGCAGCTATGTGTCCGGAGAAAAGGCGGGCCGGGAAGCAATGGAGCGCTTTATAACTGCCAAACTGCCCGCTTATGCCGCCGATCGCAATGACCCTTCTAAAGATGGTCAGTCAAACCTTTCCTGCTACCTGCATTTCGGCCAGCTCGCTCCCCAGAGGCTTGCTTATGAGGTGAAAAAAGCCGGCGGCGAAACTGGAGAGGCTTCGCTTGCGGAATCGAAAGAAGATTTTCTTGAAGAACTGGTGGTGCGCCGGGAACTCTCCGACAACTTTTGTTTCTATAACCAGGGTTATGACAGCACAGAGGGTTTCCCCCGCTGGGCCCGCGAAACCCTGCACGCGCATAGAAACGACCCCAGGGAATACCTTTACTCCCTGGAGGCATTTGAAGAGGCACGCACCCATGATCAGATTTGGAACAGCGCCCAGAATGAAATGGTCCTGACCGGCAAAATGCACGGTTACATGCGCATGTACTGGGCCAAGAAAATTCTCGAATGGACTGAAACTCCCGAACAAGCCCTGGAAATTGCCATTTACTTAAATGACAAGTATTCCCTGGACGGCCGCGATCCCAACGGCTACAGCGGCATAGCCTGGAGCATCGGGGGGGTGCACGACCGGGCCTGGGGGGAGAGGCCTATTTTCGGTAAGGTCCGCTACATGAGTTACAAAGGAATCAGGTCCAAGTTCAATATTGATGCCTACCTGGCTAAGGTCAGGTCCCGTATGGAGGAGTAAGCTGCCCGGCGGAACCGGTTGCTGCCGGTAGGCTCCTCCTCATAGCGGTTTGTTTCTAAAGCTTTTCAGGCTCCTCGAAGTCGGCGCCAAAAGTATCAACTGTAATGGTTTTAATGCGCTCAGCTTTAATCGGTTTGTTATCGGCGGGGGT
Organism: Syntrophomonadaceae bacterium; assembly: GCA_003553895.1. GTDB lineage: Bacteria > Bacillota > Dethiobacteria > DTU022 > DTU022 > B1SED10-74M. The sequence goes on from PWFM01000202.1 coordinate 7,813, forward strand.
TCGCTCCACGAGGACGATCCGATCGACCTCGTCCATCCCTTCAATAACTTTGCCGAAAGCAGCATACTGCCCGTCCAGATGTGGCGCTGCGTCAACGGTGATGAAAAACTGCGATCCCGCTGAATTAAAAGGTTGGGAACGGGCCATGGAAATAACACCGCGATTGTGAGTAAGCTTGTTATCATGCCCGTTGGCGGCAAACTCGCCCTTGATCTTGTAGCCGGGATCTCCGGTCCCTGTTCCCCTGGGGCAGCCGCCCTGGATCATGAAGCCGTCAATCACCCGGTGGAAGATCAATCCATCATAAAAACCCTTTTGCGCCAGTGAAATAAAATTCCTTACCGTGTTTGGAGCATTTTGCGGGTCCAGTTCAACTTTGATTTTTCCTCCGCTTTCCATCTCAATAACTGCAACTGGATTTAGTTCCATTATATCCTTGCTCCTTTCATTATGATTATTGAGTAAAAATAATACCGCATCGCTTTCACCATGAGAACTATTATTTCTCGTCTTTGAAGCCGGACAGGGCATCAGCCAGGGCCGTATTAATCGGTTTGCCCCTGTCTTTTTTCTGCTCCTGCAGGAATTTTGACACCTCTTTTTTGGAGACCTTTTGGCCTTCCTTTTTCTTTTTCGCTTCGAAGGCGGACAGTTTTTCCCTGTATCCGCACCTGCAGGCAAATATTTGCCCGTCGCCTGAACCCCGAAGCTCCAGTTTCTTGTGGCACTGGGGGCAGCGGGCATTGGTTGTTCTGGCCACCAGTTTGCGCTGTCCGCATTCCCGGTCCGGGCAGGCCAGCATTTTCCCCTTCTTACTTTTAACCTCAAGCAGGTACTGGCCGCACTGCGGGCATTTATGACCGGTTAAATTATCATGTTTAAAAGTCCTGTCGCTGGTTTTGATTTCCTGGACCACCGCTTTTGCATATTCTTTCATTTCTTTCACGAAAGTTTCCCGGGAGAGATCTCCTCTGGCAATAGCTTCCAGTTTCAGCTCCCACTCTGCCGTCAGGGCGGGAGACTTAAGTTCGGCGGGCACCAGTTCGAGCAGTTGCCTGCCCTTGGCAGTAACGGCAATCTCTTTTCCCTGCTGTTCTACCAGGAAGTTGTTAAAAAGTTTTTCGATTATATCGCCCCTGGTGGCAACTGTGCCCAAACCTCCCGATTTGCCGATACTTTTTATCAACTTTCTGTTTTCACCGGTCATGAATTTGGCCGGGTTTTCCATCGCTTTCAAGAGAGTGCCCTCATTGAAACGGGGTGGCGGGCTGGTCTCGCCGCTGGTCTGTTTGAGCCCGGTTATTCTTAAGTGGTCCCCCTTCTTCAACTCTGGCAAAGTTTGTTCTCCAGGCTGGTTAATGTCTTCTGCCTCTTCATCTTCGCCTTCATACTGGCCGGTATAAATTTCTTTCCAGCCTTCTTTTAGCACGATCTTACCCCGGGCGATGAAAGATTCTCCGTCAATATCAGCCCTGATTGTAGTCTGCTCGTATTCAAAGGGTGGATATAGAACGGCCAGGAAGCGTTTCACCACCAGGTCGTAGATTTTCTTTTCCCGGGCGCTTAAGTCGTTCAGGAAAGCGGGTTCCTCGGTGGGGATAATGGCGTGATGATCAGAAACCTTGCTGTCGTCAACGAAAGCCTTGCTTGAAGCGATCTTTTTTTTCAATAGCTTCCGGGCAACGCTACGGTACGGGCCGACCGCACAGGCCTCGACCCTGTCCTTTAAGGTATCCACCATATCAGTGGTGATAAAGCGGGAGTCGGTGCGGGGATAAGTAAGCACCTTATGGTTTTCATACAACCCCTGCAGGATGGACAGGGTGTCCCTGGCTGAAAAATCATAAAGCCTGTTGGCATCGCGCTGCACTTCTGTCAGGTCATAAAGGCGGGGGGCAAACTCTTTTTTATAAGTTTTACTAACTTCCACCACCCGGGCATTTTTACCTGATAGTGTGGCCAGGATCTGATCGCATTTTTCCCTGTCAAAGGTCCTGGTGCTTCCGCTTTGCTTATCCTGCCAGATGAGTTTAAAACCTTTTGTGTCGGCGCTGAGGCCGTAGTAGGTTTTTGGCTGGAAATTCTTTATTTCCTCTTCCCTGGCCGCTATTATTGCCAGGGTTGGGGTCTGCACCCTGCCGCAGGAAAGCTGGGCGTTAAACTTGCAGGTCAGGGCCCGGGTAGCATTGATACCTACGACCCAGTCTGCTTCGGCCCGGGCTTCCGCAGAAGCATAGAGGTTCTCGTATTCTCTGCCGTCTTTAAGCCTGGCAAATCCTTCCTTGATGGCCCTGTCGGTAATTGAGGAGATCCACAGCCTTTTTAAATTCTTTTTCACCCCGGCCTTGGCCAGGATCCAGCGGGCCACGAGTTCACCTTCCCGGCCGGCATCGGTGGCGACCACTATCTCTTTCACCGTTCCGCTGTGCATCAGTTTTTTGACGATGCCGAACTGCTTCCCTGAGCCCCTGATCACTGCCAGTTCAAAAGACTCCGGCAGCATGGGTAAATCTTCCAGGCGCCAGGATTTATATTTTTCATTGTAAGTTTCGGGATCTGCCAGGGTTACCAGGTGGCCCAGGGCCCAGGTTACGATGTAGCGGCCGTTTTCAAAGTAGCCGTTATTTTTCTTCTGGCAGCCTAAAACCCGGGCCAGGTCCCTGCCCACCGATGGTTTTTCTGCCAGCACTAAAGTTTTGTTCATATTTTTAAGCCCTTTTTTATGTTTTGTTTAATTTTTATTATAACACTCCCGGGCAATGGGGGAAGTATGATCTGATATTTCAAGACCTGACCCCCATGTCTCTTGCCTACTTTCTGTAAACAGCCAGGTGAGCTTTTAATAGTATTGCGGTCTATATACGGACATGTCCTAAATAATTTACTTGGACAGGCTTGACGGTAGTATTTAAGAAGTGAATAATAAGGTATGTCTAAATACCCATTTTTGTTTCCAAAAGTAAGCGGACGCCTGGTGCGCAGGGTGAACCGGTTTGTAGTCGAGGTGGAAGTAGACGGCCGGAGGGAAGAAGCCTACCTGGCCAATCCCGGTCGGCTCTGGGAGCTGTTTTTGCCGGGCACGGAATTGCTCTTAAGCCCAAACCTCTCGAAGGGTAGAAAACCTTACACGGTGCTGGCCTGTTTTAAAGAGGCCCGCCCCGTACTGCTTCATACCCACCTGACCAATAAGATTGTTCGCAGTTTAATTAACGACGGACGGCTCGAAGGATTTGAGGATTACCGTGTCATCCAGGAAGAACCGGCCTGCGGCCGGCATCGTTTTGATTTGCTTTTGGAGCATAGTCGCACCGGCTCTGATTATTACCTGGAGGTAAAAACCTGCACTTTGTTTGACGGCCGGATGGCTATGTTCCCGGATGCAGTAACAAAAAGGGGATCAGGCCACCTTTACAAGCTTAAAGAGCTGGCGGAGCAGGGAATCAGTACTGGCTGCCTGTTTGTAGTTATGAATCCGGAAATAGATTATTTCCTGCCCGCTTACCATATCGATCCCGTTTTTGCTGAGGCTTTCAAGGAAGTAAAAGAACTGGTCCAGTTGAGTTCTGCAGCCCTCGGGTTTGATCCCGGTTTTAACGAAATTGATACCGTCAAATCGCTCCGGATACCGTTTGAAATTTTAGATGCTGAATTGCAGGACGGGGGAGCATACCTGCTCTTGATCAAACTGAATAATGATTCTAAAATTACTGCCGGCGGTCTGGGCCAGATCGCTTTCAAACATGGGCACTACATATATGTGGGCTCGGCGAGGCGGAACCTGTGCAAACGGATGGACCGCCACACCAGGAAGAGAAAAAAGAAGCGCTGGCATATCGATTATTTAGTTGAAAAAGCGGCCCGGGTTACGCCTGTGCCGGTGATCAGCACTGATGACCTGGAGTGCGAACTGGCTGATAGACTGAGCAAAACTGCAGATTGCCCCGTTAAAGGATTTGGCTCCTCTGATTGTTCCTGCCCGGCCCACCTCTTTTACTTTGCTGATAATCCGCTGGAGGATCCCCATTTTATCGAACTGCTCCAGTATTACCGCATTAAGCGCCTTGAGGAGAAACTGTAGCTTTTGCAGCCCGAGATCTATGGGGTAAGTGACCTGTCTCAGGCAGCCTATCATAAGAAGGCGCACTATGCCGGGCTCGAGTGTTGCTATTGAAAGAGAGGCAGCTTTTCATCAATTTGACAAACCCGGAAATATGGTCTACAAAAAGAGCAGTACTTAAAAAGCTGTTATAAAATTTAACATCTTACAAAAGGTGTGATCAAAAATGAACACGAAAATGAACACAAAGCCAATACTTCTCAACCTGGGAGTAATTATTGTTTTTATGCTTGCGCTCGGAGCCGGTAATGTCATTACTGACAATAACGAACCTGACCAAATGGAGACATTCTCGCTTTCAATTCGGGAAGCATGCGCCATAGATCAAGGAAAAGGGTTTGTATGGGAAGTTGCTGCCGGGAACCGGGATCATGTTGAAGGGGGATGCGTTTGGGAAGAGCCGGCCATGGATTTTCCTGTTTCAGCGCTCATGACAGGTAGTAACACCGGGGGATCAGTGGCTGCAGGCTGGACCCAGGAAGGGATAGCTTCCTGGTATGGTTCCAATTTTCATGATGGACCCACCGCCAGCGGAGAAACTTACGACATGTACTCCATGACGGCTGCCCACCGGGATTTGCCTTTTGATAGCCTCGTGAAAGTGACCCGCCTTGACAATAACGACTCGGTTGTGGTCAGGATCAACAACCGCGGACCGTTCATCGAAGGCAGGATTATTGACCTTTCCAAGAAGGCGGCTCAAGAGCTGGGGATGAAAGGACAGGGGCTGGCCCGGGTTAAGATCAAGGTTGTCCAGACCCCCTAAATCCCGGCAGTTTTAGGATGTTAATTGTCATTTAACGCTTGATCGCAAGCAGGATAATAGTTATTACCCTTAGATCATGGCCACCGTATGACAACCGGGGTTACGCCCTGGATCATATCTCATAATTATTGACCGGGGAAGGGAAGCAAACGGCTATGACTTATGAAAAGATTATTTATGTAAACCCGGAAGAACTGGAGAAAATGGCAGAGATCCTGGCCATAAAAAGTGGTTATTGCCGCGAATTTGAGCCCGATGAAGTGATCGCCATCTACAGTGTAGAGTTTGCCAATGAATTTGAAGCCGACCTGGAAGTTATCAATGCTGATCCGCCTTATCTGAGAGGGACTCTATACCAGCCTGTGGAAGAGGAACAAGAAGTGGTTTTATACGAAGTTGACGAAAAGATCCTGGCCAGAAAGCTCGAGGGGGAACACTTTTTTAAGCATGGCGGTTATATCTATAAGGCCGTAGTAAAAAGAAGTCATTTTGAAGGCTATTTCGATGAAGCCTGACTATGAAAAGACGAGGAGTAGTCAGGGACAGATCAGGCTCCTGCTACTGGTAACTTAAATTCTTTACTTATGCTCTTTTAGTATTTCAGTTTCTTCAACGCATTCGGTCTTGATTTTTTCAACCAGGAACTGCAGAGCATCTACCACATGTGGCCTGATGTCGCCACCGATGAGGAGATACATTATATCATCTCCAACTTCTAAAAGGCCTTCATTAAGCCAGGCCCTGACATAAAAGATGCCCGCCATCTCGCGGGTCTCGGCCATTGCCTGCTCTACCTTTTTTGCATCATAGGAGAATTCCATCTGCTTTATTAACGAACCATCATCAACCCCCCGGCGGACCTTGGCCTTGGGAGTCTGCCGGACCACACCATTGTGGGCCAGAAACATCCCCACCTGGGAGGCTGCGGGATCTGCCTTGGCCTCCCGGAGCCATTGATCAATGGATGGCGGCGCTTTTTTGTTTTTGCCATTAGCCATAGTTTATCATGCTCCTTCTGATTAGCTGCTCCATAATAGTAAAAAAGCTTTGTCAATAAAAATTAAGGAGACCTTTTGCTTTCCTTTTTATTTCTCGCTTCGAAGGCGGATATTTTTCCCTTATTGTCTATTGTGTAATTTTTATTATAACACTCCCGGGCAATGGGGGAAGTATGATCTGATATTTCAAGACCTGACCCCCTTTTTTTTCTTTTGTTGGTGAAAGTGCAGGGGACCGCTATTGTGCAAATATTAGAAAATTGCTATAATTGTTTTTAATATAGTCTGAAGGATTTTTTAGAGTATCCCAGCTTGTCCGCTGGCTGATATTAAACCACCCCTGAAAGGAGGAAATATTGAAATGGTCTTAGTTTCGAAGTTCATTATTCTTATCTGTGCAATCATTCTATTTTTTGACGGCATTAAAACCATGATGGGCTATCCAAACATTGTAAATCCGGCCTGGCCTTTTCCATGTCCTTTAAACATGGCTATTCTTGCTATAGGTATAATACTATTTATTGTGGGTGGAGGGATTCATCGGCATAGTGAGTAAATAATAACTTGATGGAGGTGCCCAATGCGGGTTAAAAATTCCTTACTTATCAAAGTGGTACTGGCCCTTTTAGTTATTGGCTTCGGAGCTGCCGCCTATTATGTTTACTTTGCCCTGCCCATCGGCACCGGTTACACGGCGAAATATCTGTGCTCAAGTGTTTTTGTAACCGGCAGAGGTGAAGAAGAAACTATCAAAGAAGATATCCGTCCGGGCAATATTCTTTTCGGGTTGATAACAAGCAGCGTTGATTATGATGAAAAGAAAGTGACATCAAGAGGACTTGGCCTTTTTCATGAAAAGACCGCCGTCTACCGTGAAGGCCTGGGCAGTACGCTTGTTATCGGTGATGATCTTGAAAGGGAGGTAACAGGCCTATCCCCCCGATTTACCAACAGTGCCGCCGAGGCCTGGCCCCGTGGTTATTTTTTAGATACCGAAAACCTGCCCCTGTCTGTTGATCAAGATAAGCTGGAAAAAGCGATCGATTTTGCATTTACCGAGCCCGAGGGCGGCGGACTGCAGACCCGGGCTGTCGCTGTTGTTTATGAAGGCAGCTTTATTGCCGAACGCTACGCTCCTGGAATCGATCACATGACTCCACTGCCGGGTTGGTCTATGGCTAAGACTGTTACAGGGCTCCTTACCGGTATGATGGTAAAAGACGGTTTACTGGAACCGGACCAGCCGGCACCGGTTGCTCTTTGGCGTGCAGAAGGCGATCCCAGGGGAGCAATAACGCTTAACCATTTGCTGCAGATGACCACGGGTTTAGATTTCAAAGAGGTTTATGCCCCCTTTGCCGATGCTACTACTATGCTCTATGACAGCCGTTGCATGGCTGATTTTGCGGCAGACAAACCGCTTAGCCATGTTCCGGGAGAGCATTTTTATTACTCGAGCGGAACCACCAATATCTTGATGAAAATATTGATGGAGGCAGCAGGGGGAGAGCTGCAGGATATTCATAATTACATCATGGACAGGCTGTTCAAGCCCCTTGCCATCTCGACGGCAGTTGTTGAGTTCGACGCTTCGGGCTGTCCCGTCGGTTCCAGTTATATGTATGCTTCGGCGAGAGACTGGGCCCGTATAGGCCAGTTTATGCTTGACCAGGGAAATGTGGATGGTCGGCATCTTCTTCCGGAAGGATGGGTTGAATACATGGTAACCCCAACTCTTGCATCTCGCGGCACCTACGGGGCGCAGACCTGGCTTAACCCGGATGATCCTGAAAAGCTGTTACCGGAAGACCGTATCTCTAAAAAGCTGCCGGCTTCTATGTACTACTTGAGCGGCTATAATGACCAGAATGTCTTAGTTTTCCCGGAGCATGATCTTGTTATAGTGCGGCTCGGGGTTACTCATGATCCCGGGCTCTGGGACAAAGAAACCTTTGCCCTGATGGTTTTGGAAAGCATCAATTGAAGGTGGTAAAGATCAACAGGGCCGGGCCTTAATTCAAGGCCCGGCCTTATGCATGCATAAAAAATGATATTTCAAGACCTGACCCCCATGCCTCATGCCCGGTTTTCTAGTAGACTTACGGTCCCCGGCGCAAAATACCGATGGGGGTTTGTTGAGTGCCCTGTCCGAGCGGGTTGTCATAACGCATAAACTCTTCGATTTCTTCAACAGGCAGGTCGCTACACGACTGGCCTATTACCATGCTTCCGCCGATGTCGTTGACATCCATTATTACAACGGGATATCCCTCCAGGGCATCACTGATCCTGCGTGCTGTTTGGTCAGGGTTTGCCGGCGCAGGAACAATGTACTTTTGCAGTTCTTCGAAGCGATGCCCTACTACACCATCGATCATTGAAACTTCAGGGCCGGCCACCTTGTAAAAATACCCTGTGAAACCAAACAACCTGGCAACTCCACCAATTATTGCGGCCAGCACGATCCTTGCGGGGCCGGCCATGTTTATGGCAACCTGCATATTGCGAGGATCACGCAAGCCTTTTCCGTGGGGATTATTAGTGACAAAACGGGAAAGATTAGCAGCCAGGAATCCCACCTTGACATTGTCTCCATCTATAACCCTGTTTTGGCTAAAGGCAACCGCCTTTTCACTGCAAACAACAATATCACTTTTTTGAAGTTGCGGTTTTATATAACTCGCAGTCTTACCGATAAAAGAATCGCCAGGTTTTATCAGGTCCGTTTTAACCGGAATACATTCTATAATTTCCTTTTTATCGTTTATATTAAAGCCGTTGTTTTTAAAATCCATCAATCTTTCAACTCCTGTTTTTTCTAGCTGTTCTCAGTCTAAGTTTGCGTTAGCCTTCTTTATAAAAATAACGGGCTATCTTGTCGCCGTAACGGGGGATTGCTTGAATATCATGATAAGAAAACATTTTTAGCTTTAATACCGTGTAAATATATAATGCCGCTCCGATAAAAATAGCCATTACCAGGGCGATCCCCGTCAGTCCGGTTAAAAATACTAAAAGTTCGTAAGCAAGTAAAGATCCCGCTGCCATGATAGATAAACAGAGCAGTGTTTGTAATAAAAACGGGAGGCTAAAGAAAGACCCGGCTAAATGCCTGGAAACATATTTATAGTTTATGAAAAAAGTTGCACCATAGCCGCATACCCGGCCTAGAGCCGCACCGTTAATATTGATTTCTGGTATGGGAGTAAGAAAATAAGTGATCATAAACTGAATCAACATACCTGCTGATAGACCAATTAAAGGGATTTTTACTTTACCGATTCCATGTAAAGTGCCGACACAAACATAGCTAAGCGATAAAAAGACAACTCCTGCCGAACGAATTTGCAGGGGCGTAGTTGCTCCGATGTCATTAAATAAAAGCAGGTTTACCTCGCGGGCAAAAATAAATAATCCAACAGCGCTGGCAGCGCTAAATACAAAAGCCAGTTTTAAAGATTTTTCCACGGGGGACACTAACTGCTCCCTGTTTTCGCTACTGTGCAACCTGGACACGGCCGGCACCAGGCTGGCAGCCAGGCTAATTGCAAAAACTTCAGGTAAATTAGCTACCGTTCCCGCATATGATGTCAGGTAGCCATAAAGAGACCGGACCTGCGGAGCTGTGATCCCCTCAATCAGCTCCAACCGGCGGGTAACCACGGCTACATCGATAATTCTCATTAAAGGCGCCATTAAGCCGCCCAGGGTGATTGGCAGGGCAGTTAGCAATAGTTCTCGTGTGTTTTGCTTGAATTTATGCATCGTGAAGAGCGTAGGTTTTTCGTTTTCGTGTTTCCTGTTGATAAGCTTAAAATAAAAAATTACCATTGTTAATAAACCGCAGAAAGCGCCCGCAGTTGTTCCCAATATGATGCCGCTTAAGGTAATGGCAGGAAGCGCTTCGATTAGTATAAACCCGAAAGATAAAGCAAAAATGACCCTGAAAACCTGTTCTACAACCTGGGAAGAAGCAAAAGGCAGCATAGTTTGCATCCCCTGGAAATAACCTCGAAAGGCAGTTGTCAGGAAAACAAAGAAAACAGCCGGGGAAAGTAATTCTACAGCCAAACCGATATCAGGAGTACCGGCAACTTTTGCTCCGTATAAATCACTTCCCAAATGAAGGAGGATAGAAAAAAAAGCGCCTGCCGCGCCCAATAATAAAAGAGCGCTCATAAAAATATCGTGCGCTGTTTTACTGTTGCCAGCTTCCTTTTCCCGTGCCACTAACCTGGCTAAGGCTGTAGGGAAGCCGGAAATAGAGAGCAACACGAGCAGCTGATATATGGGGTATACCATTTGATACATACCCATTATTTCTGGTCCGAAAAACCTGTTTAAGGGAATTCTGTAAGCTACACCTATTACTCTGCTGATCAAGCCGGCTGAGGAGAGCCAAAAAGTTCCCTTTATTAATTCATGTTCCTGTTGCTCCATTTTTTAATCGCTCTTCTTTCAATACAATGCTTTAATTGTTTAGTCAGATAGTAGTAGGCCTAGCTAATCATTTATTACCCTTCAAAGACCAGTTTATTAGATTTTACCAGCTATTTTTGTAATGTGATGTAAATTTTCTATAAATAATAATTGTCAGGAAGCACTGGAAATGTTCACCGGAAATATCCCAGAAGGTGAGGCCTTATTGTAAATGGTGCCGGTTATGGAGGGGCAAGGTTTTCATTTGCCCGATGGAGGCTCAGGATCCAGGATTGCGCAACTGCTTTCCGGATTAGCCTGAAGCATTTATCTAAGCTTATATTTTTTGGCCTGGTTTTCTAACTTTTTTCTACCATTCTTTTTTGAAGAAATTAACCTCATCCTGGTATGGTTCCACTAATTCTTCCAGGTGCTGCAGTTCTTGAGGTGTGAACTGCTCAAACTCTCTGGCCAGGCGGGCATTTTCTGATAGCTCATCAAGGGTGGACATGCCAACTAGAGCTGTGCTTACCGGGTAACTGAGGGCATAACCGAGCGCTTTTTCCATGCTGTCCAGGCCGTTTTCCTTGAATATGCGGCCGTAGGCAGCAACTTTCATGGCAATGATACCCATGTTTTTCTCCCGGGCCCGGGGAAGAAGCGCTTCCTGGAGGGGCTGGTAGAACCGGTCAGCCGGGTTTAAAGCCAGCAAAAGGCAGTCAAAATCGTATTTTTCAATGGCTTCAAGCAAAACTGTGGGATCCCTGTGCCCGGTAACACCCGTAAAACGGATTGCCCCTTGCCTTTTTAATTCTTCCAGCGCTTCCATGGCGCCGCCTTCGGCCATTATCTGCGCTAGTTCCTGCTCAGAATGCAGGCCGTGAATTTGCAGCAGGTCGAGGGGATCAGTTTGCAGGCGCTGCAAACTCTGCTCGAATAGCCTCATGGTTCCATCATAGGTGCGTTCCAGGGTTTTACTGGCCAGGAAAACTTCGCTGCGGCGCTCGCCCATCACCCGCCCGATATTTTCCTCGCTGCTTCCGTATGAGGGGGCGGTATCGAAGTAGTTAATGCCCAGATCGAGGGCCTGGTTCACTATTTTTTCAGCTTCTTCCGGCCTGTCTGCTGCTGAAACCAAAAAGGAACCTCCCAGCCCCAGGATGCTCACCATGGAGCCTGTTTTACCCAGTTCTCTAAGCGGCATACCGGCCCGGCCTTTTTCTTTATCCGGCTCCGCTTTTTCTTGATCTGTATCCTCAGGTTTCACCTCTTCTTCCTGTTTCTTTTCCGTTTCGTCTTTATCTTTTTCTTTCTGCTCATCTGTTTCTTCTTCATCTAAATCCAGGAAAGCGCTGCAACCGCCCAGCCCCAAAACTGCTGCGGCAGTCAGTCCCAGCTTGACAAAATAGCGCCTGCTGAGCCGGTGATGCAGCTTGCTTTCTTGAGAAATATTTTTTGTCATTGAACCATACCTTTTCCAGTTTCTTAGCATTATACAACTGAGGTGCCTTTAATCAATTTCGTTATTGAGCCTGGTTATCCCTTTATCGTCTTCTGTCGAGATAAGTTTTAGTTATGCAGCATGAAACAGTTACTTCGCTATAAACCCCGGGCAAGGTCGTTGCACCTGGAGTGATAACAACCTGCATGTGTTTCTTGTGATATTGCCCGGGTAACACTAATTGAATATACACCGGTGCAGCAAAAAAATATTTACCTTTAGCATAATTATGCATATACTATTTAGTCAAGGGATGCAATTTAAGCAAGGGGCGGATCTGTCATCAAAAAAACCTTTAGGTCAAAACCGGTTAAGATCATTATGATAATAGCAGCAGTACTGGTAGTGGCCCTGGCCGCTTTTTACGGCTATGTCCTGTTTCGGACTTACCCGGCCGAGGAAGCATACCTGTCAGAAGTAATGGCAAAAGAAAACCTTGAGATCAGGGAAGAAAACAGGGAGTTCGTTATAACTCCTGACAATATTAAGCCTGATAACCCCGCCATCATTTTTTACCCGGGCGGACTGGTTGACCCGCAAGCTTACCTTTATAAACTGGGACACCTGGCAGAGTGCCTGCAGGCCCCTGTATATCTCGTAAAAGCTCCTTTCAATGCCGCTATTTTTGACGTGAACGCGGCAGCAAGGGTCTTAGATAATTACAATATTGAACGAGCCTGGGTGGGCGGCCATTCTCTGGGTGGTATAGCCGCTGCCCGCTTTACAGCAGGGCAGATGGAAGCAGTTGACGGCCTGTTTTTATTCGGCTCCTACAGCGATCAAGATCTAAGCAGTTTCAGGGGAGAGGTTATTTCCATCATGGGCACAAAAGATTTAATCATTAACCGGGAAAATTACGAAGAGGCAAAAGGAAATCTTCCCTCCCAGGCTGAAATTATTGAAGTTGAAGGGTTGAACCATTCTGATTTTGGCAATTACGGCCTGCAAAGCGGCGATGGAGCAAGCGGTTTTTCTGAAGCGGAGATCATCGAACTTTTATGCGATTCCTTCTTTGAGACACCATAGAAGGGCAGCCTGAGGTGAGGGGCAGGTTATAATGTCGTCTATGCGAGGTAAATATGATGAAGCTATTGGTTAAACTTTCTTCATGGTGCTACCGGGTAACAACCCTTCCGGTTGTTGTTGCAGCAGTGCTTATTTTTGTCTTTTTCATGGCAGTGATACTGCCCCAAATGTCCGGCCAGCTGGCAGCTATTACAGGTGTGGATGTAACCCCCGATACCTCATTTATTTATACGGCCCGTGATCTTTATGCCATGGCGGAAGCTTATGGGCCGGATGGCCGGGAATATTATATCTACAGCCGTTTTACCTTTGATCTGGTCTGGCCCGCCGCTTATCTTTTCTTCCTGGCGGCAACCATAACCTACCTGTTTAGGACTTTGCCTGAAAAAAGCCCCTGGCGTTTGATAAACCTTCTGCCTTTTGCCGGTGCCCTGCTTGATCTTTTTGAAAACAGCGCTGCTTCCCTGGTGATGTTTCGCTATCCGGCCGAAACAGCG
>PWFM01000175.1 GCA_003553895.1 Syntrophomonadaceae bacterium
ATTGCCGGGCATGAAGATGTCGGGGTTTCGCTGCTGGCCCCGCTGGCGGTTGTGCCCGAGATGCAGGGAAAAGGTATTGGCGGCAGGCTTATCGAGGAAGGAATGGGTTTGCTACTAGCAGCAGGGGTCAGGCTGGTATTTGTTCTCGGCCATCCCGGCTATTACCCGCGTTACGGGTTTAAACCGGCCGGCAGGCTTGGGTTTGCTGCTCCTTACCCTGTTCCGGAAGAAGTAGCCGGAGCATGGATGGTCCGTGCTCTAGGGGAGGATATAACCGGCACAGTGGCAGGGCAGGTCCGCTGCGCTAATGAAATCAGCCGCCCTGAGTACTGGCGGGAATAAACCGGCCGGAGTCGATCTCAAACTATTCTACTTTTAAAACAGCGGTAAAGGCTTCCTGGGGTATCTCCACCCGGCCAATTTTTTTCATTTTTTTCTTTCCTTCTTTTTGTTTTTCCAAAAGTTTTCTTTTCCGGGTGACATCTCCACCATATAGTTTTTCAGTTACATTTTTTCGCATCGCTTTGATAGTTTCCCGGGCGATAATTTTATTTTCTATCGCCGCCTGGACGGGCACATCAAACATCTGCCTGGGAATAATGTCCCGCAATTTTTCTACCATTTCTTTGCCCCGGGGATAAGCTTTGTCCCTGTGGATGATGAAAGAAAGGGCATCCACTTTTTCATTATTAACCAGGATATCAATTACTGCCAGGCTTGATTCCCGGTAACCGTGCATATCATAATCAAAGGTGGCATAACCCCTGGTCCGCGATTTGAGCTGGTCGAAAAAGTCATAAATTATTTCGGCCAGGGGCAGGTAATAATTGAGCCTCACTCTACCAGAGTCCAGGTATTTGGTATCGCGTATTTCTCCTCTTTTTTCCTGGCAGAGTTCCATAACTGCTCCCATATATTCAGGAGGGATCAATATTGAAGCATCGACATAAGGTTCTTCAACAGTTGTCCGCTCGTTAGAGGGGGGCATCAGGGCCGGGTTATCTACTTCGAGGACTGTGCCGTTTACCAGGTGAACCTTGTATGCCACGCTTGGCGCTGAAACAATTAAACTGAGCCCGTATTCACGATCCAGCCTTTCCCGGACAATATCCATGTGCAGTAAACCCAGGAAACCGCAGCGAAAGCCCAGGCCCAGGGCCGTCGATTTTTCTGGCTCGTAAGTGAGTGCTGAATCGTTGAGGGTAAGACGTTCAAGCGCTTCCCGCAGGGTTGCAAAATCGCTGTTATCCTGGGGGAAAAGGCCGCAAAAAACCATGGGCCTGGCCGGGCGGTATCCCGGCAGGGCTTTTGATGCGGGATTATCGGCTCCGGTGATCGTATCGCCAACCGCTGCGTCTCCAACATTCCTTATTGAGGCGATCAGGTAACCGACTTCACCGGCTGAAAGGCCTTGAACCGGTTCCATGGCCGGGCGGAATGTGCCGATTTCTGATATCTCAAAGACCTTGCCTGTATTCATAAATTTAATGTGATCGCCTTTTTGGATCGCCCCCTCCATGATCCTGACATAGGCAATAACCCCCCGGTAGCGGTCGTAATTGGAGTCGAAGACCAAAGCTTTAAGGGGCCTGCCGGGATCATCGCCCGGCGGGGGAGGGACTTTGTTAATGATTGTTTCTAAAACTTCTTCAATACCCGTGCCCTTTTTTGCCGATATGGATAGTGTTTCCATGGCCTCATCACCGATCAGGTCTACTAATTCTTCCTTGACCCTTTCCGGTTCAGCCCTTTCCAGGTCAATTTTATTGATGACCGGGACAATGGCCAGGTTTTGTTCCAGGGCCAGGTAGGCGTTGGCCAGGGTCTGGGCTTCGATACCCTGGGCGGCATCGACGACCAGGATGGCCCCTTCACAGGCAGCCAGGCTCCTGGATACTTCGTAGGTAAAGTCGACATGACCGGGGGTGTCGATCAGGTTCAAAATATAGTCTTCGCCGTTTGCGGCGCGGTAATTAAGGCGAACTGCCTGCAGCTTGATTGTTATGCCCCGTTCCCTTTCCAGGTCCATCTGATCAAGGACCTGGTCTTTCATCTGGCGGGCAGTTAAGGTGCTGGTCGCTTCCAGCAGCCGGTCGGCCAGGGTCGACTTGCCGTGGTCGATATGGGCAATAATGCAGAAATTCCTGATATTTTCGGGTTTCAACTGGTAAGCCTCCATCTGGTACAAAACATTCCTGTAGGATTATAACACAAGTTGGTAGGTTAAGAGGAGCGGAGGCTTTCTACGGCCCGCCTGGCCCAGCTGGAATTTTTATAAATTGCCCTTCCCACGCCGATCAGGTCCGCTTTGCCCTGGTTGAGCAATTCTTCTGCGGCCCCGGCTTCTGTTATGCCCCCGGTCAGGATAACCGGGATCGATACTTCTTCTTTGATTGCTTCAGAAAGAGGAGCAAAAAACCCCTGGCCGGTAAGACCCGGTATAATATACCCGGCAAGACCCCCGGATATGTCAAGGATATCTACCCCGGCTTTAGCAAATTCCTGGGCGGCAGCTGTGCTGTCTTCAATGGTGGTCCCGCCTTCCATGTAGTCGGAGGCCCCGAGACGCAGCAGCAGGGGGTAATCTTCTCCGACCTTTTCTCTGACCGCCTCGATAACAGCCAGGTGCATGTTGATCCGGTTGTTCAGGCTTCCTCCGTAATGATCCGCCCGTTTGTTGGTCAGTGGAGAATAAAACTGGTTGAGGAGGAAGCCGTGGGCGGAGTGAATTTCAACCCCGTCGAAACCGGCTTCTTTTACCCTGCGGGCGGCCTGGCCAAAGGCTTCGATGATATCTTCAATTTCTGCGGCGGTGAGTTCCCGGGGATTGGTTTTTCGCCTGGGATGGGGAACCGCTGAAGGAGCGAGGGGTACGGTCCCGGTCACTTCTTCGCTGGTATTGCTGCCGGCATGGTTGATCTGCAGCACAGCTTTGGAACCGTTGGTCTGGATGACATGGGCCAGTTGTTTCAACCCTGCAATGGTATCATCGTCGGCAGCCGACAGCTGCCTTGGGCTGGCTTTTCCGCCGGGGCTGATGTAACTGTGCTCTACTATTACCAGGCCGATGTGGCCGCCTTCAGTTTTTTCATCGTAATAATCAAGGAGTTCTTTATTGGCCCGACCGCTGCCGTCGGCCTTTTCGGTTGCCATCGGAGGCATTACCAGGCGGTTGGGGAGCGGAAGGGTCCCTTCTGTAAAGGGGGTTAACAGGTATGACATTTTATTCACTTCTCCTTCAGGATTAAGTTATCATTATAATTTATGATAACAGGAAGCAGGTGTGAATTCCACAGTTGCCGTATTACAGGAAAGCCTCAGTATAGCATAAAGACAAAGGGGACCACTGATTTTATGGCCAGCAGGCGGCACAGGTGCAGGATCGATACGCGGAAAGGATCCTTGTTATATTTTATGGCCAATGTGGTCATAATGGTAAAGCCGCCGGGCGCTGCGGCCAAAAAACTGGTAGTAAAATCCCAACCTGCCAGTTTGTGGATCATAAAAGCAACCAGGAAGGAGGATAGAAAGACGATGGTTGTCGATATTATAATAGGAACAATAATGCCGTCGGTTAAAAATGTGTCCACTGTTTCTGGAGTTAAATTGTCTGCCACCATCAGACCCACTCCGACCAGCATAAATCCAAAAACCCGGGGAGAAGGGGTAATGATCGGCCCCCCCGCCAGGGAGGCGGCAGCCACAAAGAACATGGAACCGACCATGCCGCCAGCGGGCACGCCCAGGTTTATGAATAACAACCCGCCACAAGCGGCGATACCCAGCGATAGCAGGCTTAAGCGTATTGAGATAAGCAGCAGTTTTAAATCAAGGGTGTGCAGTTTGTTTAGCATTTCTTTTAAAAGGGAACTCCTTTGGTCGTCGCCTTTTTCCCCTTCGTCTTCCACGGGCATATTGTTTTTTTCCAGCTCATTGTTTGCCACCAGTTTAACCAAAAAGGGAAAGGTGAAAATGGTAGCCAGCATGCGCACCAGCTTGATGGTGATCATGGCCGGAATATCGGCGCTGGTAGCAAGGCCGATTACCGTCATTTCAGGCAAACCGCCCACGCTGGAAGATAGGATGGCTGTAACCGGGTCCAGGTAGGTGATGCGGGATATAAAGTAACCCATTCCAAAAACCAGCCCCAGGGCCCAAATGACGATCAACAGGGCCGGTGGGATCATTGCTTTAAGGTGGGTAAGGGTATCGCGGGTTACCTTAGAACCGACAAAAAGACCGAGGAATATCTGCACTGCCGGGGAAAAGAAATCAGGCGCCACGGGCAGGGGATAACCGACAATTCTAAGTGTTCCCACCACGGTTATGGTCCCCAGCAAAGCGGCAGCCGGTACTTTTAATGGCGTAAAAAGGGCCCACCCGAGTGAACCCAAAAAGAATAATAATAGCAAGTCTGCAATTGTCTCAAACAATGGCTCATCTCCTGGTTTATCTTTATCTCTAACCTTTCTTCGACACGAAACTGCAATTAACCTTGTTTTCATTAAAGGATAGCTTTAAAGGTTGCTACTTCTTGACAACCGGGATAAATTTGCATATGATAAACATACTTAGTCTATTATATTTATAGGCAATGGTAGCATTTAAACCAGTGGTGCTCTGATTTTAAAGACAGTATGCTTAATTTAAGGAGGAGATTGTTATGTCTAAAAAGTATGCATTGATATTATTTCTTGCGGTTGCCCTGTTGGTTATGGTTGGTTGTGAGGCCGATCCTGTTGATGATGCAGTAGATGAGCCTGATGATGAAGAACCGATCGAGGAACCGGAAAATTTAATGGGCCGGGTTGAAGAACCCCTGAACATGGATGGTTCCAGCGAGGGTTATCCGGCGGGTCCGATTGAATCGGCAGGAGCTGCAATATACCTGGCCTATGATGATGATTTTATTTATGTCCTGATGGAAGCGGAAGTTGAAGGCTGGCTCTCGGTCGGCTTTAACGATAGTGGCGGGGGCATGAATGGGGCTAATATGATCCTGGGTTACCTTACCGAAGAAGGAGAGCCCGCCTTCAGAGATGATGTGGGGAGCGGACATGCCCATTCTGAAGCCGATGAAACGGCAATATCGCAGCCATACTTTGAGCGGTCTAATGGAAGAAGTGTCCTTGAGTTTGCTTATCCACTTAGTTTCCCTGCCGATCAGGGTTATAATGTGGAAGAAATAGCGCCCGGAGAAACCTACTCCCTGATTGTAGGCTTACATTCAAGTTCCGACAATATTGACAGCAAACATTCAACCAGGGGCATGGCTGACTTCGAAGTTCAACCTTAAAAAGTAAAAAGAATCATGGGGTCAGGTCTTGGAATATCA
>PWFM01000073.1 GCA_003553895.1 Syntrophomonadaceae bacterium
AGTAGAGCTGCCCGGGAACTTGCCCTGAAAACGGTTCCGCCCGAGCAGATCTACGATGCTGAGGTTGACTTTTTTTCGCCCTGCGCCCTGGGGGGAATATTGAATGACCAAACCATTCCCAGGCTTAAATGCCAGGTGGTGGCCGGGGCGGCCAACAATCAGCTCGAAGATGACGAAAAACACAGCAGGCTGCTTGCGGAAAGAAGCATTGTATACGGGGTAGATTATATCCTCAATGCAGGTGGAGTAATTGCCAACTCGCATCATTTTATCGGTTACAAGAAAGATCGCGCCTACAAGGAAATCCGCATGAATATCAGCAGCAATATCCAAAAAGTATTTAATATCGCCGGGCAAAGGCAAATTACCATGGTAGAGGCGGCCCGGGAACTGGCCGAACATCGTATAGATATGGCATCTAACTTGAAAAAGTGGCATTTTTGACTGTCTGCCCTGCTATTCATTGCCGGCAGTTTAATCAATAGCAGGTAAATGGTAATGGGTGCGAGGGTGGATTTGTAGAGTGTTTCCCGGTGTAAAAAAGCCTTAAATTCTTTTGGGAGGTAAAAACATGTTTAATGAGCAGTTTAACATTGACAATGCGAAGGTCGAGGAGATCAATGCTTTTATGGGAGATCCTAATAACCGCCTTGTAAATGAACTGGTTAAAGTAGTCAACAAATATGGAACGGTAGATGAAATCAATGCCGCTGCTGAAGAAGCCAAAAAGCCGGCCAACCTGATGAGGCGGCTTGAAAACCTTGGATCACCGTACTTAAAAGACCTGGAGTGGTTGATCGAGGCCAGGGACAAGGGCCAGTTTACAGCCGTATCAGATTTTTACCGGGAGGTTCTGGGTAGTGATACCGACCTGGCCGGGAAGTCCTTTAACGAGGGTAACGCGGTTACCTTAGAAATCAGTGCCCTGCAGTATTTCCCCTGGTTGATTAGCGAGGCCAAGCGTGCCATAGAGCACAAAGAAATAATGCCCGGCCGCTATATCCGGGTGCGCAAAATGAAAGAACAGGAAGGTGATAACGGCGATATCCTGGCTGTAGCGGCGGCAATGCAGATTATCGGGGCCAGCTACGTGGAGAGCCTCGATACCAAGGGCACTGACGGTTCTAATGTTCATCTCGGCGGTCCTGAAACCATTACCGGATATTTTGGCGGCATAGGCCAGCCCAATGATTATGCCTTGATGTGGGTGGACGAGCTTCTTTATTACTATACCCGGTACGGTGTAAGTGAAGTATTAAATATTAATTCAGGGACTATTTTATTGGGCTACCTTCTTTACAAACTGGGTATTGACATCAAATTTAAGATATCGGTGTTTATGGGCAATGATAACCCCTACTCGGTATTATGGACCCTGCTTATGGCCAGAATGCTTTCCAGGGAAGATGGCACCACTCCATTGATCGGCTTTAATTTAAGCAACTCGGTGAACAATAAAACCCTGGAATTAACATCGGCTGTTCGCCACCAGCTGGGCCTGGAAAGCAAGGTCCGTATCGAACACCACATTACAGAAACCAAAAAGAGTATTGTCCGCCATCCCTACGACCGCCTGGATGAATTAATCGAAATAGCGAGAGTGGTTCCCAATATTTCGGCCAAACATGAAGGCGGTTATCCGGACATGGAAGATGGCCTTGACCATCCTTCCGATATCCTGGATTATTTCCGGGACAAGGAAGAGATTGTATCAGCAGGAGAAATGGAAGCCCTGGAAAATAATTACCTGATTAAACACCAGGCTGTTAACCGTACAGCAAGAAAACTGGTTGAAAACGGCCTTTCCTTTATCGGGGCCAGGAACCTGCACCGGCGCTAATCTATCCCCGACCAGGGGCCCCTTCCAGGATCCCTGCCTGTATCCGGAAGGGATCACCCATGTTCTGGTAAACGGTGTCCTTGCCCTGGATGATGGGTTGCTGACAGGGAACAGAAGCGGCCGGGTTCTGGCTGACTAAAAGCCTCGAGCAGGGCCCTGGTGATGCGGAAATTATTTTTATTTACATTAAAGCCATGAATAGGAGGATTTGATAATGAAGCTGGACGATGTTTCCAGGTGGTTTGAAGAAGCGGGCATTCCGGGCCGCGATGGTTACGATCTGGTGCCCAGCGCTAAAAGGTTTGAAGACGGGGCCCACTACCGGATGGAGTTAACCGGCCTGGAAGGGCCCCGGATCCTGGAAGCTTTAATCGATGAAAAGAACAAACGCAATGTTCCTGTGCACCGGCTGATATCGATTGTCCAGGGCGGGACCCTTTTTGACCGCCAGGAATTGAGGGATTTTGCCCAGATGGCGGCGGCTGAAAAAATGGAGGTTATTGCCGTTCCCGGGCCGCGCCTGGGCTGGGACACAGGGCGCCAGGCCGCTACCGAGGAGGGAATGCGCTGCGGTATGAACCTGCGCGGTTCAGATGAACTGCGAAAAGTAATAGCCGACATGATCAGGATGTATGAAGAAGGGATCAGGGGTTTCATGATTGTGGACGAGGGTCTGATGTGGCTGATTAAAACGATGCAGGAGCAGGGCAACTTCCCCAGGGATATTGCCATTAAACTGTCGGTTTGGGCTTCAATAAGTTCCCCGGCCGGGGCCAGGCTGGTTGAAGGCCTGGGGGTTAGTTCTTTTAACACCCCTTCCGACATCACTCTGCCCCAGATGGCGGCAATCAGAAAAGTGATCAGTATACCCATGGACTTTTACATCTACACATCCCTTTCCTTTGGAGGGATGAACCGCTTTTATGATGGAGCCGAAATTGCCCGCTGCTGCGCACCGGTTTATTTTAAGATCGAACCCGGCGTGGCCCTCTCTGCCGGCGGGGGAGCCAGCCTTTACCAGCCCTGGACCGGCGATGATGAACTGATAAGCATGATCAGGAAAAAAGTCAAGTATGCCGAAATAATCAGGGAACTGATTGCAGCCAATGATCCGGATCTGATCCTCTCGGAGCAAGGGGCAGCCGATTTATGCGTTCCGAAAGTCTAAAAAGCCGCCGGCCTGGGCAAGAAAGAAAGAATACCATCCTGTTCATGATGATCGTTTGCATGGTGTTGAGTTACCTGCCCTGGTACAATTTTTCCGCAGTCCTTACTTATATAGCGGAAGAATTCGGCCTTTCGGGCAGTGACACGGGCACCATCCTGGCCGTCTTCCAGGTCGGTTATGTAATTGTGGTAGTCCTGACCGGGCGCCTGGCCGATATTCTGGGCACTAAAAAAGTAATTTTTTGGGCTACTTTACTGACCGGCCTTTTTTCCACCGCATTTGTATACCTGGCCGGCGGTTTTTACTCCATCCTGGTCCTGCGCCTTTTGACCGGCCTGTCCGCGGGGGCTATTTATGCCCCCGGAATGGCTCTGCTTTCCAACTGGTTTAATCCGGAACAGCGGGGCAGGGCCATCGGCGCTTATACCGCGGCCCTGACTATTGCCTATGGAGGAGGTTACTTCATTGCCTCGCCCCTGGCGGCGGTTTACGGCTGGAGGACAGGCATACTCTGGACTTCTTTGCCCGTCTTTATAGCAGTGGTCATTTTGTGGTTTTTTATTGAGGAAAGTCCGGCGGAGGAAGATGGCAGCGAAGAGGCGGCAGCGCCTGCTTCGGCGAGAAGTTTAAACCGGAAAAGGCCGGAAGGGGCTTTGCCGGCCCCGCATGGCGGGTACAGAGGCCCGACGGTGATTACCGTGTCCTACATGGGGCACATGTGGGAACTCTATGCTTTTTGGGGCTGGATCGGCCCCTTTATGACGGCCTGCTTTTTTGCGGCCGGTTACGCGGAAACTGAAGCGGTAATCTGGGGAGGGAGAGTGGCCGCTTTTATCATATTACTGGGGGCGCCTGCAGTATGGATCATGGGCATAATGGCC
The DNA here is from genome assembly GCA_003553895.1 of Syntrophomonadaceae bacterium. GTDB lineage: Bacteria > Bacillota > Dethiobacteria > DTU022 > DTU022 > B1SED10-74M. The sequence continues at coordinate 3,890 of PWFM01000073.1, forward strand.
GACCGGTGGGGAAGGACCAGGGCGATTATACTGGCGGCTACCTGCAGCCTGGCTGCCCAGTTTTTCTTTGGTTTTCTTTATGGCCGATCCCTGGCCTTGCTGATCATGGTGGGGTTATGGATCGGTTTCTGGGTAATAGCTGACTCCGGTATTTTCAAGGCCGGCCTTACTGAAATGGTTATCGATGATATCAGGGCGACCAGCCTGGGGGTTCAATCAGCCATCGGCTATTCAATGACCGTAATTGCCCCCTGGGCTTTCGGGAGGGTGCTCGATTTCCTCAATGAAGGCGTCAGCCCGGTCCAGGCTTCAAACTGGGGGCTTCCTTTTATCACCCTCGGGATTGGCGCCTTGCTGGCCCCTGCTGCGGCTCTTTTCTTAAGGAGGCTGCCCCAGTCTTCCTTGATGGCCAACGGGAAAAAGTAGAGCTTGCAGATCGGTTTCCCGCGGACTGTTTTTAAGGTATAATCCGGGTATGGAACTATTGGCGCCTGCCGGAAACCTGGAAAAATTAAAAACGGCGATTCGTTTCGGCGCAGATGCAGTTTATTGCGGCGCCGGCTCTTATTCTTTGCGTGTCCCCGAAGCCTCCCTGTCTCCCGAAGAACTGGCCGAAGGAATTCGTTTTGCCCACGGGTACGGCCGCCGGGTCTACCTGGCCATGAACATTTTTCCATTTGATGAAGATTACCCCGGGATGCTTGACTACTTTAAGCAAGCTGTGGATATGGGCATAGATGGCGTTATCGTCTCGGATCCTGGAGTTTTTTCTGCTGTGCGCGCATTAGGGGCCGGAGTTGAAATTCACCTCAGCACTCAGGCTAACAGCACCAGTTCTGAAAGTGTCAGGTTTTGGAAAAATCAGGGGGCAGACCGGGTAATCCTGGCCCGTGAACTCAGCCTGGATCGGATCGCAGCCATCAGGAGAAAAGTGCCGGATATAGGGCTTGAAGTGTTCGTGCATGGGGCTATGTGCGTAGCTTTTTCGGGACGTTGCCTGCTCTCTTCGTTGTTAACCGGCCGCTCAGCAAACCGGGGCCTGTGTACCCAGCCCTGCCGCTGGGAATACCGGATCCGGGAAACAGGCCGTACAGAGGAGATGACTATTATAGAGGATAAACGGGGCGCTTATATTCTTAATTCAAGGGATCTCTGCATGATTGAGCATATCCCCGAACTGGTGGCGGCAGGTGTGAATGGGCTGAAAATTGAGGGGCGGATGAAAACAGCCTATTATGTGGCTGCTGTAACCAGGGTTTACCGGGCCGCACTAGATCGTTATCATGAACAGGGTAAGGATTATGAATTCAATCCGGAGTGGAAGGAAGAACTAGAAAAAGTGCCTCACCGTCCCTATACAAAAGGCTTTTATTTCCCCGGGCAAGAAGAGGAGACAGAGTATACTCTTAAGGCAGCGCCCCTGCGGAACT